>NZ_FOLE01000005.1 GCF_900112255.1 Flexibacter flexilis DSM 6793 | reverse complement strand
ATTTAGAGAAAAAGGGCTAAAGAAAAAGGCGGCTTTCACCGCCTGATTATACGCAATTGCAAGGCAGTAGCAAGAGCAAAATCATTTCTTTATGAGAGCAATTGGCCAGCAATAATTTCCAGACAAAGTTGGATTCGTCCAGCCAGTAGCTGTGGTGATTCTTGGGTTTCTGTTTCTGGTAAAATATTATTGCTCATGGACTTATACATCAATTACTAAATCAAAATTGGCGACCAATACTTCTGTTTTGGTACTGGAAACTTTGCCGTTTACCTTAGAACCCGCCTGCAAAGCCTTGGTTTCACTTCGGGTTTTTCGGCCATTGGCTTGCACGTGTTTGTCCAACAAATCGGAGGGGTAATTGGAGAGGATAAACTTGCCTTTGAGGGTTCAGAGCAAGGTGAGTAAATTGTCATAATCTTGGACGGTATAACCCGAATAATGGCCTTGATCCACTTTGTTTTTGCCTGTTTTGCTGCCCATGCGCTCGGAAATATACGGTGGGTCGATGTAGAAAAAGGCGTTTTCGGTGTCGCGGGCGGCTATCAAATCCAGTGCGCAGATGTTTTCGATACAGGTTTGCGAAAGGCGTTCCCTGATTCGTTCACCGAAATTTTTCTTTTTGTTGCAAAAGCGTTTGGCGACGGTATTGCTGTTTCTGTCGAAGGCGAATCAGCTCCCGATACTGGAACTAAAACACATGGCACTTAATACCCGAAACGCCCACGCCTTTTTCAGGTCAGAGAAGCAATCGGCATTGCGCCAAACGTTGCGGGCTTCTGCCCATTCGCGGCGGGCGTAGGGGGTGGCCACCACCAGTTTTTGCAAAAGTGGAAACAAGTCTTCGTCTTGGGCGACTTGATAGAAGTTGGCGACCACTTCGTTTTTATCCCCAATGACCTCTATTTCAGAGGGTTCTTTGGCAAAGTACACGGCACCGCCCCCAAAAAAGGGTTCGCAATAGAGTTGGTGGGCGGGAATGGCTTTGGCGATTTTGGAGGCCATTTGTTGTTTTCCGCCATAGTAACTAATCGGGGTTTTTCTTTTCAACCATTGTAGCATTTTTTACTTGTTTAGAAAATAAACAAGGTGGGTGTAGTCATCGCTTCTCTTTTTTCTGGGTAAAGGTTAATTGAGTTTTGCCAACAGTTGGTCTTGGTATTTTTGAATCACAGCCAACTGGCCTACATAGTTATGTTTTTCGTTAAATGCCTGAACAGAAGTTAAATACCGCAAGGCATTTTCTTTGTTTTCGGTCACGGCATAACGAATGGTATTGGCTCTCAAATAAATGGACTGATGCGACAAAGGCAAGGAAAGCAATAAGTCAGGGCGATGTTCCAACCCGTCCAAAAACGCCCCTGCTTTGTCTTTATTTCCTACCAATAATTGTATTTCTGACTCTCTGATGTGGGTAAATAATGCCCATTTTTCATCAGCAAAATCATCAAAATAGCGGTTACTTTCGGCCAAAAGTTGTAACGCGAGGGTGGCGGTGTCTGGTTGTTTTAACAGGTTTTGGTCATGAGCTAAAGTGATGGCCAATTGATGTTGCATCATGGCTTTCCAATGTTCTTTTTGATTGCCCAACGAAAAAGAATCTATTTCATGGGCGATTGCTTGATAATATTTAATGGCTTCGGGGGTGGGTGAATGTTGGCGGTGAATATGCCCTTTCAGATTGCGCATTCGCATCAACAAAAGAGGGTCTTTTGGCACATAGCGATTGATTTCTAAGGCATTGTTGATGCTTTCCATTGGCTTTAAATGAAGGAAAGCCCTGCCGTGTTGCATGAGATTTTTGGCAATGCCAAAATGCAAATCACGATAGAGCAGAGGATTCTGAGCAGACAATTTTTCCATGTTCATGGTTTTGGTCAGTATCCCGTAACATTTGAGCGTAGCATCCACGTTGCCTTTCTCAAATTCCACATCCGAGACCGCTATAAATTCTTCCACATCTTTCATCGTCATGGAGATAATGGGTTCATTTTCTTTTTGTTTGCGGTATTTGGCCAGCAGTTCATCGGCCAATTGCATGGCTTCAGGAACATAGGAAGCCAAGTGTTTTTCAAAAATAGCAGGGTTTTCAACCGCATGACCAAACCAACCTTTGGCAAAAGACTTGCCTTGTACTTTCAGGCCAAACTTCAGGCTAAATTCTTGACCTGCCCTATGAAATTCACGTAGGCTTTTGAGCTTAAAACATAATTCTTCCGTCAGGTGCTGCATAAGTAAAAAAAGATTGAGTGGAACACATTTTCAACTTTAAAAAAAAGGTTGAAAATCAAAAAGAGCATTTGATTTTCTGCGGACTTTTGTCCTGTCATTACAGCAAGATACTGAGTCTTTTGTTACCAATCAATGACTTATGTGTTTTTTTGTGAGATGAGTGAGTACTCAAAATAGTATCATTTCGTACGGATTGGAGTAGCTAGCCATGAAGTAGAAAACAAAAAAATGGTACTGACAAATAATGTCAGCACCACACTGAAAACTTCCGCGCGGATACATTGGAAGTTGAACGGTTTGTTCGTTTACCTCTATACGGATTTTTCGAGCAATTGCAAGACTATTTTCAATATTAATTCAGTGTTGGTGAAAGGCGATGCTTGCCATCTTTTTTAGTGCTTCTTGATATAATTAATTGTTAAAACTAAAAATAATACAAAAATGGGCAAGTTTTTAGAGTATGCCTCCTTTACGGATGAGGGACTGCTATCCCAATGCACGAATCATTCTCGCATGATGCAACGGGCGGTGGGGTTATGTGTTTGGCTGGTGATTTTGTTGTCGGCCACGAATATGGCTTATTTGGGTTGGACGGTGTCCAATAGCTATCTTGTGGCGGCCTTTCTGTTCTTTATTTATGGGGGCATTATGCTGCAAATCGAACGCGTTATGTACGGGAGTGCAAGCAATAAAGGGGCATTGTTTCGATTGATGTTCCTGTTGGGCGTTACTTTTATGCTGCATACCGTGAACGAATACGTTGTCTATGACAAGGAAATCACGCAGACTATTGAGGAAAATTACCAGCAAAAGCGACTGGCCACCATCGAACCGATGACCAACGCGGTGGGTAATTATTTGGCCAGCAAAAAGGAGCTGCAAGACCAGCTCACAGGCTTGAGACAGCAAAAAGCGGATTTGGAAAGCAAATTGGCGCAAGAAATAGGTGGCGTGTCTTTCAGCCAAAAGGTAAGCGGCAATGCGGGTGACGGTCAGTTGGCGGGTATCATTAAGAATGATATTGCCTTGTGTGAGCAGAAAATCCAAGACCTCGAAGGGCGAATTTCTTCCACTGAAACAGGATTTAAGCGGGACAGTGTGGCAGCGGCGACCAAACAGGATATTCTGGGGCTAAGTTCCACGCCTCATTACTCCCCTGTGGAACGCAGTGCGGCCTTGGGAAAAGCCAAAGACAAGGCCGACGAATATCACCAAACGGCATTTGAGCTGTGGAGTAAGATAGTGATTGCCTTCTCGGTGTTCTTTGAAAGTTGTGTGTTAATCCTTAAACAAATGGTAAAAACAGACTACACCGATTTGGCCAAGAGCAATCAATTATTGGCGCAGAAGAATATCGCGATTCGCACGGAGATAGCGAATGCGTTTTTGGACGAAATGGTGAATCCAAGCCCTAATAGTGGAGTCATTCGACAAGACTTGGGTTATCGTCTGGTTGAGTCGAATATTGTTCGGGAGCAGATTAACGGAGACTTTGTGAATTTGGGTAAACCGAAAGAACCTGAATATGCTTGACGAATTGTTGGGTGAAAATACGGTGATGTGGTTGTTGGTAGGCGGTGTTCTGATGCTGATTGTTTCGATGAGCATGTTTAAAAGCACGGCTTACCTTCCACCCATCAACAAAGAAGCAAGGTTTGGCGAGGAGTCTGTGGCCGATGTGGTGGCAGATTTCCCGCCCCCCGCCCAAGAAGCCGAAGCGGCGCATCCAAGAGCGGAGTTTGACGAGTTGCAAAAAGCCCGAAAGGAGGTGGAAGTCAATCAACAATTGCTCAAATTGAACAAGGCTTCGATGGAGGCGCAGGCAGCAGCGGACAAGGAAGAGGCGCAACGGCGCATGAATGAATTTTTGAAACGAAACACCCCAAATTAAGATGGAAAATCCTTTTATTTCGATAATGCAAGAGTTGCAGGAACTCAAACAGATGGTCAAGTTGCTGCACGAGTCCCAAGCGGAAACGGTTGTGGGTTCTTCTGATAGTGATTTTATGCAGTTGAGTGAGGCCGCGAATTTGCTGGGCATTGCCAAAAGCACTTTGTATAAGTATTCGTGTAGTCGGAAGTCTCCGTTTACGTTTTACAAGGTAGGCAAGCGGCTGTTTTGTAAGCGTGGCGAACTGCTGCAATACATGAACGAAAGCAAGCTGTTGAGCATGGAAGACTATGCGAATCAGAAACTTGCCACACGCAGGCGTTAGGTAAATCACCCCGTCCCCGTTTTATTCCTGCTCGGAATGAGGTGGGGACGGGGTTTTTCGGGGATAATCTGTGCTACAGATTATTTGTTTTATCATTGAGTATTTGTCGCAATATTTCTATGTATCCTTTGTGAGCTATTAAATTTTTTCTAATTTCAATACATTTGTTTTCGTCAAATTCTATATCTTCTTTCCCCTTTAATTTCAACACTCCATTTTCCTCTACAGCTTTAACGTGAGCAAACTGATTACGAATTGTAATAACTTGGTCTTGGTATGTTTTGTTGTTTTCTAAAAATGTGTTGATTTCTTGCTTTTTAGATTTCAATGGCTTCAATAAATATCGCAAAATTTCCCATTTTTTTACAGCATCAATTTTTGGAAAATAGTCTTGAAAATTACTGTAATTACCCCAAAAAGTATTGACAGTTCTTTCCATTTTAGTAAACACTTTATCTGTAACGATTTGTCTCAAATCCTTATCACTTTTATTTTGCATAGAAACTAATTGCATTACAATTTCTTCTATTTCTACATCTAATTCACTTGTGGCTGCTGTAATTAAACCTCGTGTTGCATTTAATTCAAGAAGTTTTTTGAGAGTTAGATCAATGACTTTTTCAATTTTTTGAAACAATCCATCTCTTCCAACTTTAAAAGTTAATCGTTCTTTAAAAGCAAGATTTTTTATTACTTGATCGTTGTTCATATAGCTGTCTTGCGCTGTATAAAAAAGAATTTCTGTGTCTAAATGCTTTTCATCTCGGATTTGTTTAATAACAACATCTCCTGTCGTATTATTCAGATTGTAATCCGAAATAATTAAATCATAGGTGTGTTTTGTAATGAATTGGTCAAGGTTAGCTTCGTCAAACACTTTTTCAATTATTGGTTCAAAGCCTTTTTCCAATAAAAATTCTTCAATGCCTCTCACAGAGTCGTTATCAATATAACTCTGTAAATCATTGTCAATCCACAATATTTTGTATTCAAATTTCATATACTTTCAATTTTTAAAGGAAATGATAAATTCAACACCTTTACTTGTTTTGTTGTTTACAGTTATTGTTCCGTTTAGTTTTTCAATTATTTCTCTTACGTGGTAAAGTCCGATGCCCGAGCCATGTCTTGATGTTGTAAAACCAAAATCAAAGATATCATCTAAAATATCGTCTTTAATTCCTTTGCCATCATCTTTGAATAATAACTGAAAGCCTTTGGGCGTGTTACTCCAAGTTAATTCAACTTTTAATGCTCCGTGTTTTGATGAATTGCTAATCAAATTATCTAACACAATTACCATATCAATTGGATTAAATTTGATTTTATGTTCAAAATCATTTGGGGTGTTTATTGTTACATTCAGTAATTCTCGATTTATCCGCAAATCATCTCGTTTTTTGTAAACATTTTCAATGTATTCATTTGTAAATCCAACAATGTCTGTTGCCAAATTTGTGTCGTGAATACTGAAGTTAACTTTCTTGAAATACTTAGAGAATGAGGTTATTTTTTCATTGTGTCGGCTCAATCTTTTTAAGATTATTTCCAATTCACCTTTTGAGGCGTTATTGTTTACAGCCTTTACAAGTTTCTCAATTTCTGTTTTAATCAATGGTGTTGTTAAACCAATGTGGTGTAAAATACTTTCTAAATTTTTTGTATCATCGCCAATCTCAGACTGCAAAAAATTTTTTTGACTTGTAACAGCTTCAAGTTTTTGTTCAACCTGTTTTACTTTATTTTCTGCAATAGTAGCTTTTTCCTCAGCCTTTTTAGTGTCACTTCTTGAAGCCATGACCGCCTGCTCAATTTTCTTTGCCTCTCTAATTACCTCAGGGTTACCAGACTTTGTTGCAGCTTGGCGAATGTTTTTTACAATCTTATCAACACTCTGTTCCTGTTTACTTTCAATTATTCTTAGAAAGTCCTTGTTATATTGAACATCTATATAATTTTTAAGATTAATAAATCCTGATATCAGTTCAAGTATTTGAACCTTGACGTCTTTAGCCCAAAGTTCTGGTCTTTCCACTTCTCCTGTCTCTTTATTAATTCGTTCATCGCCCCATTGAATAATATTTACAACATAATTCTCTAAGCGTTTTAAAGCATATTCATGGAAAAACTCAACTAAATGAGAGTAAGTATCTGTTTTGACCAGACCACCATCTCGACTTGTAGTTTCATTTAAACCAGACTGTTCGCCGTTTATTTCAATTCTTCCTATTAATTCCCTTGTGCCAAGGTATCTACTATAACCCTGTTGCTTCCGCCTATCTATTAGTAGTAAATCTTCACCCTCTTCTCCATAGGGATAAACACGAAACCCATTCTTATACACAAAAACAGAGCCATACTCAACAGAGTGAACCCCCATCATTCTTTTGAAATTTAGTTTAGCTGTCCTATTAAGTTGAAAGAGATAAACAGAAATGTTTTTTAAATCTGGATATGGATTTTTTTCCTTTAGATGATAAATAAGGTCGCCCCTATCTTGTAAAATAGTTTCTATAACATCATTTTTTATCTGAACAAGTATGTTTGATGTTTTAATTTCAAGTGTTTCAAAAATCAGGTTTTTAACAAAACCATTTACAATATCGAAGCGATTTTGTTCTGTTTTGTCTTTAAGTTCTTCATCTTTTGCGATTATTTGAATGTCAAATTCATCGCTATCATTTTCTTGTCCAGGGTTGATGAGTTTGGCTAACGATTTTTTTAACTTTAAAATTCTGTTTCTATCCCAATTATCACGAAGTCCCGAAATTTCTAAAACAGTTCCATGTGTTAGATTATATGAAGTTGTTGCTAGTTCGCTGTGAGAAACCTTAATATTGATAAATTCCTCCTCATCAGCATTTTCAAAATCTTCCCAATTAACAATAAGATTTTCAATCTTTGTATTAATTTCGTTTTTTATTGAGACTAAATTTAAGTTTTTCCCTAATCTGTCACACGAAAAACGCCCAACACCTTTGGCTCCCGCAAAAATTCTTTGTGATTTTATTTTATCCCTGTAATCATCATTTTCTTTTCCTGTTCTTTTGGCAGAATAAGCAACAAACAACCATTTGTTTTTTAGGTCGCTATAGTTCATTCCCTTCCCGTTATCTTTGATGATGATTCGAGCCTTCGTTGGATCATTATTGTTTTCAAAAATGACGTCCACTTTTGTTGCATTTGCATCAAAAGAGTTTTTGACTAGTTCAAATACAGCAACTAACTCATCGGTAATTAACTCTTTTCCGATAAGATCTTTTAAGGCTGCACTTATTTTAAAATTTTCCGAATTAACCATTAAATAAGTTGTTTTAATATAGCCCCTGCTTGTTCGCTAAATAAAGGAGGGATTGCGTTACCTACTTGTGTATATCTTGGTACTTCTATTTTTCGTAACTCACCACCTGTTGTATATTTTCCTGTAAAGGTATACCAGTCAGGAAAACTTTGGAGCCTTGCACATTCTCGTACTGTTAAAATACGAGGTTCACAATAATGTATCATATCGTCAGGATGCGAAGTAACTGTTGGGGCCTGTTCTTTTGCTTGTAATGGCACTAGTACTTGCGTATTTAACCCAAGTTGCCGTTTTAGTTTTTCAGGGATATTTTTACATTCTGTTGAAATGGATTGTATATAACGAAAACGTTCCGTTACTATTTGAGAGTGCTTAGCAAAGCTATGACTATTTGGTATCTCAATGTTACCATTTCCTTTACGAATGTATCGCTGGTAATCCGATTTTACTTTTTGATAGATGCCACTTTTAAATCCTTTTCTGTCGGGAGTATCAATAGTATTATTACTCAATAAATCAGAAAGGGCATCTTCAATAGTTGGGCTTACAGACAATTTTTTTTCTGCTAAAAATGAGAATTTATTTTCCTCTATTAGCTTGAAAAAGCTCTTTGCTTTTTCAATGTTAGAATTGTTAATGTCTTTTCTAATACCAACAAGAATGAAGCGTGTTCGTTTTTGAGGAACACCATAATCACCAAAATTAATTAGCTGTCCATAAACGTGATAACCTACTTTCGTCAATTTATCAGCTACTATTTGTGAATATTTTTTACCCTTTTGCTTGTTGTTTTTAAATTCCATTGTAAACCCTTTTACATTTTCAAAGAAAATGAGTTTGGGTCTTACTAATGAAACAAATTTTATGTAGGAATTAATCAGTGTATTTCGTTCATCATCTTCATTTCTGCGGCCTGCGATGGAGAACCCTTGGCAAGGAGGCCCCCCTGCAATTAAGGTTACCTCTCCCTGTAGCTTGTTTAGATTATAAGAATAGTTTTTGATTACAGTATCAATATCATGTGCCTGTTGCGGCAACCATTCTGGCCATTCAAAGTGATTTATTTTTTTAATTAAATTATGTTCTAAGGTCTGAAAAGCTTGAGGGTTTTTTTCAATAGCAAATAATCCTTTCCATTCAGAAAGATTAAGTCCAAGGGAAAGCCCACCACATCCAGCAAATAAATCTATGTATGTATATATTTTTTTGTTTTTCATTGTTGCATTTAACCGTTTTTCTAATACCAACGTTTAGTACATTAGAAGTTACCTCAATAATTTTCTAAATAATTATTCTGATGCGCTTGTGTTGTTGCATAAGAAAGAAACTGTTGCCATAAATTTTACTACGTCCTAGGCAAAAATATATCTTTTTTAATAAAAAGAATGTTTGTGGTGTAAATTTGTTTATTGGGCTAATCATTTTGCATATTACTGCTCTTGTTTGTAATTGGGCAGTAGTTTTCATTTTTAAATGAATCTGTTACTATTAGGGTTAATTTGCTGTGTAAAGCAGTAGCTTAGTATTTTTGTAAAGTACAAAATCTGTGAATTTTCGGTTTAAACAAATCATTACAAATACAAGACGTTTCTCGGAGCAAAAAAGGGTGACACGGTTTGAAAAAAAGTTTTCCACATAACATGATACTATCTGATACCCATGTTATATAGTTAGGATTATTTTCTATCAAAGCAATTTTTTCTTTTTTATACTTTTGTATGTTACTGATATATAAAAGTAATTAGTTTTATTTTTATGTACCAATATATTAAGTGTAGCAAATGATGTGGCAGTGGAATTGAATATGCGAATCAATTTATTGATAATCAATGAATTGATTCGCATTTATTGAAATGAACCTCTGCTAAAGAATAAATCTCACTCATCGTATAGACGTTACTTTTATTAAGCAAATGGCACTTTAATCCAAAAAGTTCGGGACTTGAAAGTTTATTTGTCCAGTGGTTCGTGTTTTTATTCCGTATTTTTCTTTATTACTTCTTTTACGCCAGCTTTTGTAAAAATTATAGCATTGTATTTACCCGATTTGTCTTGTATAAATTCAATTGTTCTGTCGTGATTGTCGGCCCTAAAAAACTTTGTTTTAGATTCAGGAATGAGTTCAATTTCTTTACTATTATAATATAATTTTCCGTCTTTTTGTAGTATTTCAACTTGCCCATATTTTCCTACATATTTATTACAAATAGCAGTATCTATTTTTATTTGAGAGTGCTTGTATGGAATCTCAACGTCTTTTCCAAATGCAATTGCCGAAAGTCCATAGGCAATCATATAGGAGGAAGATTGGTTATTAGACAAAACAGTTACCAAAAGTTTATCGTCTGTAAATCGGTTAAAAGAAGTCTGTGCACCGAAAAAACCACCATCATGCGCAATTAGCTGATGTCCTTGATTATAAAATGGATTAATCATAAATCCATATCCAAAATGTTGGTCGTTATAGGACGTAAACATTCGTTTTTTCATGTCAGTTGCCAGAATATTTGTGCCATAAAGTGCTTTGTCCCAAATAGCCAAATCATCAACGGTAGAATAAATTCCGTCATGTCCGATGTTATATTCCCAATTGATATAGGGATTATGTATGTATTTATTGTCAATAAATATATAGTTTTTTGCTCGTTTATTTATCAGTTCATCGTTGGTAATTACTCCTGTATTATTCATTTTTACTTTCTCAAATATATTCGTTTTTAGGTATTTGGCATAGCTTTGACCAGATATTTTTTCGATGATACGAGCAAGTAAATAGTAACCGATATTGCTATAAGCAGTATTAGTTTTAGGCGAAAATAAGAGATTTTTTTGTGCAATATATTTTAATACCGAATCTTGTGTAATTGATACATTATTCAAATATAATTCATCAAAATCCATTTGTAAACCAGACATGTGGCAAAGTAATGTATGAATTGTAATGCTATCGCCTTTCGGAAAAGTTGGGAAAAATTTACTTAATTTATCGTCAAGTGATAATTGGTTGTTGTTTACTAATTGCAAAATGGCTACTGCGGTAAATTGCTTACTTACAGAAGCTAAACTATATTTTGTATCGGTAGTATTTTTTATATTCCATTCGTAGTCGGCCAAACCATACGATTTTTTCAACAAAACCGAACCTTTTTTTGTAACAAGCACTGTTCCACTAAAATTATTTATGTCCACTTGTGCTTGCATATATTTTTCAAGATTATCGGATACGTTTTTTTGTGCAAAAATTACTGTCGGTAAAAGCAGAAATATGAAGAATATTCTCATGGATTGTGTTTGATTATTTGCTGTTAAAATCTTGTCTTTAATTTCATTTTTTTAGCTTTTACAATTCGTAATTATTTTCTGGAGCATTTTGTCTAATAATGCTATTTCTTCCAAGGAAAAGCCATGCAAAGCAGTTTCCCTGTTTAGTGCAATAACAGGACTTATCAATTCAAGCGTTGCGGCTCCTTTTTGAGTTATTTCAAGATTGAATTTTCGTCTGTCTTCCGTGTGAATAGTCCTGATTAGATATTCTTTTTTGACCATCAGCTCTATCATTCTTGTGATAGAAGCCTCATCTTTAAATACAAGACGGGCCAATTCCTTTTGAGAAATAGTGGCATCCTTGTCCAGTATTATCAAAACCAAACATTGGTCTATCGTAATGTCCTTTACAATCTTAGAAATATTCTTCTGTGCGATTTTTCGATACTCTTTAATCGCTTGTTCAATGGAATAAAGGACTGTTCCTGTTGGGTTTTTAATATCCATGCGAATTTGTTTGATATAAATATAGTTGATATATCAATTACGTGACAACTTTTTGAGCATATTTATTTTTGCAAAAAAAATAATCGTAGAAAAAAAAGGTATTTTTGGGGTAGATTTTTAGGTGTAACTATATGACTACTAATCATTTATTACTACCAAATGAAGTCAATGTCTGCAAATATTTGGCTTGGACTAAAGTCCTTGTGTCGTCTTTTACACGTACTTGTAATTGTAAAGGCGGGGATTTTTTAGCACAAAGTTCCAATTTTGCACATTAGCCCGCCTTCGCAAAAACCGTGTTGGTGGCAGGTGTTTTTATTGTCTTGTAGTGTTAAGTGCTTCATTTTATTTCTTTTTGTACTTTACTTCAACACTTGGATTTAGTTCTTTAATGTCATTGATAAATTCAGACTTTTGTTTTGGTGAAATTAAAACTGATTCAAATTTTCCATAATTAATTTCAAGTCGGTCAAGCGAGGCGGCGGGTGAACTGAGTGGATTATTTGTTTCCATAATCTTTGTTATTGTTTTAATGTCAATGCTTTTATTGTACAAAAAACCACACTTTATTGTCAGTTTGTCGCTGTCTATTGTATAGTCTGTTGTCATAAGCATCTGAACAACAAAAAGAATGACAGGTAAAAGAATTACAATTCCTATCCAACTTGGTTTTTGGCTTACGGTTATCGCTAAAACTGTCCCAAATACGGACACAAGAAAAATTACTAATTCAAGTCCGATTTTTGATTTATATATTTTCTTCATTTCAAACTGTCTTTATTTTAGTGATATTTTGTTTTTCAATACCGCCTAACGGTTGGCGGCTTGGCGAAGGCGGGGTTTCGGAGCACAAAGTTCCAATTTTGCACATTAGCCCACCTTACGCAAAAACCGTGTTATCGCACGTTTATTTTTCCTCTCCTAAATATTTTTCTATTCTGTCGATTTGCGAGTATAAAAAACCTTTGCTGTCTTCTTCTTTGTCAACCTTTGCTCTCTCATAAACTATTGCCTTTATTCGTTGTCCGATTTCATTATTAAAACCAGTTATTGTCCAAGTCTCGGAATAGTCTACACGTGAGAATACGCCAAATGAAGATGCTGATGTTAAAAATCCCCTTGTATATTCCAATACAAGTAAGTCGCTAACTTCGTTGAGTGCTTTTAAAGTAAAGGTCTTTTTGTTTTTGTAATTAAGATATACTGCATACAAAGCATAAAGTCCCATTGTCGAGCTGTAAGTAAAAAAATTGTCAATAAAGGTTTGTGGCAAATTTTCATCTGGTTGAGCGTTCGGAGCTGTATTATTTCTTTCGTATTGGTTGGCAAGAAAAGCATTAGTCATGTCAACTTTTTCTTCAATTGCTTTTATTAACTGAGGTAGTTTTTCAAATTTAAGGTCAAGTTGTTTTGTGATTTCTTCTAAATTTTTTGAATTGGAAGCAATGTCATTACTTGATTTGTTTAAGGTTGAAATGGTGTCAGAAAAGGAACTGTTTGAATAATATGCATAAATAATTGCCAATAATGACAGGAACAATGATGTTACCGTCAAGGCGAATGATAGATAAGCGAGTAGGTTTTGGTTATTACCAAAGTCAAATGTTAGTAAGCATATAATAATTGCAATTAAAATGCCCACGATGTAAAAAAAATGTAGTCTGTTTATTCCGTTTTCTTTCATTGTCTATGTCTTTATAAATATGCCTGTAACATCCGCATAAACGAACATCATAGTACCAAGCAAGCACCTTGCCTGCCATTCCTTTGCAAAATCCTACATTTGCTGCGTTTTTGCAAATATTATTTCTTGCGCAAAGAAGGCACGGTGCTGCTGTTGCCGTCGCGGAAGGCCGTGTAGTGCGGCGACATGATTTCTACACCTGCCTCGTCGAAGGTGTCGTGTATGTGTTGGTGCAGTGCCGAATACACCAAATCCAGCCGAACGCTATTGTCCGAGTAGGCGTTTAGTTCGTAGCTCACATAAAAATCGTTCAGGGCTGTTTGCAAAACAAAAGGTTCGGGACTGGCCGAAATGCCTTGGGTGCGCAAGGCGGCGGCGGTGAGTAGTTCGTGTATGGTGCGCCACGATGTGTCGTAGCCAATGGTTATGCTGGTGTTGAACACATAGTTGCCCGACGACGTGTAGTTGGTGGAATTGCTGGACAAAATCGTAGAATTGGGAATGGTAATATCCTCGTTTTTGAACGAACGAATGCGTGTAACCAGCAAATCTTTGCCCATTACCACGCCGCTCACGTCCCCGACTTTGATGTAGTCGCCTATTTTGAAAGGCCGCATATACGTTATCAAAATGCCCGAAACAATATTGGAAATAGACGAAGACGAACCCACCGAAATCAGTACGCCCAAAAACACAGAAACGCCCTGGAAAACCCGCGAGTCCGACCCTGGCAAATACGGGAAAATCGCCACGAACGTAAACATAAAAATCAAGGCTCTAACCAGTTTGTACGTTGGAACTGCCCATTCGGGATAAAATCCCTGAATCTTGATGCGTTGGGAACTGATGCGTTCGCTGATGCTGCGCAGTATTTTGAGCAAATACCTTACAAAAACAAAAATAATAGTGATAGTAAAGGCATTCGGAATATAGTCCAGTACGGCGTGCGCTATGTTGCGGATGGGTTTAAGTAAATATTCTAACAACAAATCGGCGTAGGGCTGCGTGGCAGGAAACAAACTGAGCAGCACGGAAAAAACCAAGTACAAACCAATCGCCAAAATGCTTAAATTCAGGATATTGAGCAGTAGGAGCAGGGCTTCGGCCACTTGGTGCGCGTCCAGAATCTGATGTTTGCCCAAGCGCACACCTTTAGAAATTTCATAGCGATTGCTAATGACTTTTTTACGCAGCAGATTAAACAACCAATTGATAAAAAAAATAACAATGGCCGCAACGGCCAACACGCCCAACACCCAAGCCGCTTGGGTGAGCTTTTGTAAAAGTTCTTGCTGATTCATAGAAGGCCAAATTTAAAAAAACCTATCAGCATGCAAAAGTCTGATAGGTTTTGGGAGGTGATAGGATAATGCTTGAATTACGGTTGTATGTTCAGTGTGGCGGCTACGCCTTGCGCCTTGTCGTCTGCCGAATGCAAATACAAAAGCGGTTTGAGTGTGCCTTTTGCCCAAATGTCTATCATGTTGTCGTAGAATGGACTACCCACATTTCCCGACTGTCCACCGGGGTAAATGCCGAAGGCTTGCGGCTCTTTGCCCAGAGCTACCACCATGCGCCACGACGCGCCGTTGCGGGGGCCTGTGGCGTTCACGATGCCCGAACCGCCGCCAATATTCAAATCATTTCTATTAAACCCTGGTATTTTGGCAATATGCAAAATGTCAGTGCTTTTGAATTTGACCCACTGCCAATTTTCGCCAAATGCACCTTGTTTTTCGGTAATATTGGCCACAGCCTTGCGGAAAGCGGCTTGTACTTGGGTGTTCATGGTTTCGCGGGCTTTGGTGCGGCGATCGTCGAACCAGTGCGAATGGCTTTGTTCGCGCATCATAAAAAGCGTTTGGTCGCGGGACGGGTAGCGCATATTTCCGCCAAAATCATCCGCCCAAACCATGTCCATGAGTACGGTTAGCCATTCATGGAACACTGTCGCCCCGATTTCGTTGGTATTGTTCCACATATTCCAAGTGCTAACGGCCTCAAGTGCTTGTTTTTCTGTGCCTTTCGCCTGAAAATTTTTCATGTTTTCGGTAAAAATAGGCATGAAATTACGCGCTGCCACATTGAAATTGTCGTTTTGTAAATTGCGCAAACTATCGGGCGTAATGTTGCTCATGGCCGCGAGGCGTTCGTTAATACGTTTGCCGCGTTCGTAGTTGGAATATTCCCATTGCAAATAATACGGGTAAGTGCTGTCTGCCGAAACCTGATTGGCCGAGCTTACAAACTGACGTGGTGGGTTTTTGACGTGCGGAATGTGGTCGTGTGGTAAAAAGGCTTGCCATTCGTGCGCTGGATTGCTGCCATCAAGCAAAAATTTGCCTTGTTCGCGCCATTTCAGCGGATATTTGCCATTACACCAAAGCCCAATGTCATTTTGATTGGAAGCAAAAACAAAGTTTTGGGCTGGGCAACCATAAAACGAAAGTGCCGTTACATATTCATCATAGTTTTTGGCCTGATTCAATCCCAAAAAGGTTTTGAGTTCGTTGGCCTTATCGTGGGCAATCCAGCGCAAAGCATGGCCGCGCGGCGCGTAATCCTTGAATGCCTTGTCGGATTGGTGCGTGTAAGTGATTGGCCCGTGATGTGTGTAAAATACTGTATCGTAAAGCGTTGGCTTGCCTTTAATCTTAATTTCTTCAATTTTGACGGTTACTTTTTGCCAAGCGTTGTTGTACCAATATTCGCGGCGCGAATTGTCCTTAAATCGAATGTCGTACCAGTCCATCACGTCGGCGTAAACGTTGGTTACGCCCCACGCCACATCCTGATTAAAACCGCTAATCACGCAAGGCGCACCAGGAAGAGCCGCGCCGTACACGTTTACTTGCGGGCTAACTAACTGTACCTGAAACCAAATCGAAGGTAAATTTAGTTGCAAATGCGGGTCGTTGGCGAGCATGGGCAAACCTGTTGCCGTTTTTTGGCCACTTACCGCCCAGTTGTTACTGCCCAGTTCGTGGTCTGGGTTTTGTTTGCGGAAAGGCGTGGCTTCGGCTTGCCAAGCAGGATTGGGCGTGGCAGGCACTGGCAGCGGCTCAAAATCCCATTTCGTACCGCGCGGAACAATTGGCTCAGCCACGTGCGGATAATTCGGGAACAATGAATCTACAACGGCTTTTCCGTATTGGCGCACGGCGTTGGTCATGTACATATCATCCGAATAGCCCGCCAAATCGTAGGCCATGAGCTTGAGCAAAAGCGCGGTTTTGAGTGGCGTCCAAGTTTCGGGTTTATAATCCAAAATTTTGTACTCCACAGGCAACTCACCAATCGACAGGCTATTGATGTAAGCGTTCACGCCGTCGGCGTAAGCGTTGAGCACTTCGCGCGTGCTGGCTTCGGCCATCATGGCTTCGAGTGAGGCTTCCGCGCCTTTTACCATGCCGATACGTCGTTGGAAACGGTCGTATTCGAGGGCTTTGTCGCCGACTACTTCACTGATACGGCCTGCGGCTACACGCGTTAGGAACTCCATTTGCCACAAACGATTTTTAGCCGTAACATAGCCTTGTGCCCAATATAAATCATGGGTATTTTGGGCGAAAATATGCGGCACTGCATTGCTATCGAGCAGAATGCGCACAGGTTGCTGGCAACCTGTAAGGGTAATTTCTTCGCTGGAAATGGCTTGTGTTGGTGTTTCGGCATTTTGCCAAAAACCCGTAAACGGATTGAGCAATTTGCCCATAGGTGGCACCGTCCCGAACTGGGTGTTAAGTGCCACGACCAGCCCCACACAGAGGGCTGTTACTAAAAAAGCTATAATTTTTCTTTTCATTGGTTAATTGGAATATTCTGAGCGATAAGTTAGTAAAAAACAAATCAGCAGCCAAGAATACAGTGTTTTTGGAAGAATTGTAACATTGTCAGATTATTAATTTAATAAAAAAATAATCAACTATTTGTTATTATTTATAATAATAATTTTAAATTGCATCAAATTTTTAATGGAGGTAGTTGAAAATATTAAAAAAATCGGCTTCCTACTGTTTACCTTACATCTTTTAAAGGTATAAAATAATAAAATTTTAATACAATATTGTAGCTATGGAAAAGAAACACTATTATGACTTGCCTTTTGGAGCAAAAGCAGCCATGTTATTTTTGCTTTTGGGTGTCTATAAATTAAATAGCCCACAGTCTCATGTATGGCAAAAAACGGCAGAAGTCGGACGTGCAGTGCGCGTGCAACCCCTTCACAATCACGCAGAACCAATCACAGCCTCTTTGAAAAATAAACACACTGAAACTATCACAAAAGACTAAGTATCATAGCAATTGGCTTGTTGTGGATAAAAAGTAGCCTCAAATAAAGGATATTTCAATTCTTATTATAATATTGCACTCAATTTTCTGTTTTTTCAAACAGATATATTTTGATTTAAAATTGGAAGGGCTACACTCAACTATCACTTATACAACCAATGAACATACTACTGAATTTGTTTTCTCAAGTATTTGGCAATGATGCTGAAGCGGCGGGCTTTATTGTTCTGAACCTGTTTTTTATTGAAAGTCTGCTTTCCATTGATAATGCGGCTGTTTTGGCTACAATGGTCATGGATTTGCCTGAGAAAGACAGAGGGCGTGCGTTAAAATACGGTATCATTGGCGCGTATGCGTTTCGGGGTGTTTGCCTGTTTTTCGCCTCTTATATCATCCAAATTGTATGGTTAAAGGCTGTGGGCGGGATTTACTTACTGTACCTTACATACGATTATTTCCGTACCAAATCCACTCCCGAACCCGAAGACGATACCTTGAATAAAACAGAAAATCGTTTGTATAAGTCCACGATGGGGCGTTTGGGGCCGTTTTGGTCAACGGTTTTGATGGTCGAAATTATGGATTTGGCTTTTTCGATTGATAACGTACTGGCCGCCGTAGCCTATACCGATAACTTATATTTGATTTGGGCTGGCGTGTTTATTGGTATTTTGGCCATGCGTTTTGTTTCCCAAATTTTTGTAAAATTATTAGGACGCTTCCCCTTTCTGGAATCCATCGCTTTTATAGTAATTGCAGTGTTAGGTCTCAAATTGTTACTTTCATTTGCCTTTGATTTCTTAGATCCAACGCCAGTAGTGAAGTTTATCAATGGCCATGAAGCGGATTTGTATATTTCGATAGCCACCGTAACTATATTTGTAGTTCCTGTACTTTCGTCTATTTTACTTAATTTTCCCAAAAGAAAAGAAGCATAATTCTAAGAAATAAAAATATTGAATAAAATAATAAAGCCCTGATAATTAGATTTATCGGGGCTTTGTTTTTGTTAGCATTGATTAAGAATTTTTATCCCAGTTGGGAGGCGTAAGGCCATTGAGTTGTAGTTTGGCATGGGTAATAATCCAGCGCAAAGGCAAGTCGCCATGCGTGGCCTCCAAATACTCCGAGTAGCTGCACGGCAACAAATACAATTGCTCTTCCTGCGTGTCGGAAAGGTTGTAGGGCACGCCCATCCACCATTTGTCTGTGCGTGTGCATTTGTAAAACGTCAGGTGGTTGGGTGCGCTGTCGATTTGTACCAAATACCTGTAAAAAGTACTGGGTTTGTTCATCTCAAAATCTGGCTGACGGTTGTAAAACCCTTCGATAAAATACCAAATCATAGTAGCAATGATGCCAGCCGTTTGGCCGCGCATGTCCAACGACGGATTATATTCGTAAATACCCAAACTGGTTAGTTTGTTGCTTTGGCCTGCGTACCAACACAGTTGGCAAGCCTCTTCGCCCGAAAAACCAAAAGGCTGGGATTGTGCGCAACCTGGTGCATCGGCCATCCGAATCGCCGAAACATCAATAGTCATCATGTCAGCATCGCGGATAAGTGGCTCATTTTTAATTATATCCTCTCTCGCTACGCCCAAACGACGCGCCTCAAAGTGGAGCTTTTCCAGTGCCTCTAAGGTATGGCGATCGGCCAAATACGTTTGGTAGCCCAAATGAATATAATCGAGCAAATGCGTGTCCGAATGCGTCAGGATTTTGTACAGATGATGTTGACTAAAGCTCTCGCCCTCAAATTCTTCCATGTCAATAAATGCATCAATATTGACGATGCTCATACGTCTGCCGAGTACCTGATAGCCCATGTATTGCCCAAAACAAAGGTCATGCGAGCCGCCCAACACAATCGGAAAAACATTGTGTTCCAGTAACATGGCGCACACTTCCCGCAAACGAGAATGTGTATCTTCCAGCGTTTCGCCGAGACGCAAATTTCCCAAATCCACGATTTTGTAAGCTCCTGTGCCACGCTTGAGCTTGTATAATTTCTGTCGAATTACGTCTGCGGCCTGTGCTGTTCCCTCGTTGGTTTTTGTGCCGCGCTCTTCGGGTACGCCAATAATGGCAATGTGTGCGCCGCCCCAATCAGGAAACGAATTCCAATTGATTTCGATGGCTTTTTTGAACGAACAAGAATCTTTAATGCTTTCAAAATCAGATTCTTGCAGGCTATCTAAAAAAATATTCAGACTCATGGTAACGTACAGATAATTAGCGTAATGATGGCAACTACAAATGTTATGCAATGGTTTTGTAGCAAGTTGAAATTAAAATGCTAAAAAAACAAATGCAATATTATTGCATCAGGATGCGCCATTCTTTGGGGTAATAATTATTGAATCGGTTGGGCAAAGCTTTTACCCAGCCCAACGGTACATTTTCATAACAAACCACAGCCCAGCCGCGCACATTGGTATCCAGTTCGAAATTGTCGCGGCGCAAATAGGCGATGGCTTGCTCTTTGGTTAGGTCTATACGCGTACAATCTTCTGCAAGACATGTACTTACGGCCAACTCATGCGCAGGTATTAGCTCTTTGGCTGTTAGTTCGCCGAGTCGCACGCCTGCTTTACGCAAATAGAAATTATCGGCCAAACATTTAATATCCGCTTCCAAATCCGCAGGTACAGCTAAAACGGCCTCTTGCAATGGCATGAAGCTAAGTTGTTCATCACTAAGCCATTTACGCAACAATTTGGTATCCAATTTGGCGGGTTTCTGGCGGCTGCGGTGTTGTGCTTCGTCTTCGGGTTGGGTTTTGCGCAAACAAGCCACAAAAAGCCCTTCGCCGCGCACCAAATGCGGGAAAAACCGATACACGCCCGCTTGATTTTTGGGGGTTTGGGTAAAAACAATGCCCCATTCAGACGGAATCGGGACGGTTACGGGCTGCATTTCAAACTCGTCGATGAGCCAATCTACGATTTGTTCGTTTTCGGCTTCGCTGTACGAGCAAGTGGCATAAATCAGCAAGCCATTTTCTTTGAGCGTGGGCAGCACATCGGCCAAAATGCGTTGTTGGCGTTGGCTGCAAAGCGTTACGTTTTCCTCCGACCATTCGGCGATAGCATCGGTATCTTTTCGGAACATTCCAGACCCCGAACAAGGCGCGTCCACGAGCAACAAATCAAACCAACCTGTCAGCCGCCCAAAGTCTGATGGGTCGTTGCTGGTTACTACCGTGTTGCTCGCGCCCCATTTGCTGAGGTTTTCGGCCAAAATCCCTGACCGTGCTTTGATTACTTCGTTGCTGACGAGCAAACTCCCTTCGGGTAAGGCTGCTTGCAACAGCGTACTTTTGCCCCCTGGCGCGGCGCAAAGGTCTAAGGCGCGTATCGGTGTCTCTGTTTCCAGTAGATTTTTAAGCAAAAAATCTATAAACATAGAACTGGCTTCTTGCACATAATAGCAACCCGCATGAAAAAGCGGGTCGAGCGTAAAAACAGGTCGTGAAGGCAAATAAAAGCCGTTTTCGCACCATGCCACAGGCTGCGCCGCGTCTGGAAGCAGGTAGTTTTTATGGGGATTGAGGCGAATGGAAACGGGAGCTTGCGCTTGCGCATGAACCGCCAAAAAAGGTTCGGTTTCAAAATAAGGCAAATGCGCCAACGACTCAAGCAGTGCGGCAGGAACTTGTATAGAATTTTGCATCAAAAACAAAGGAAATTAAAAACAGCCCTTGCAGGCCAATTATATCATGTGCCAAAATTCAGGAAAAATACTTTCCCAATGAAATGAGAGAGGAGGAAATGAAAAATGTATGTATCGATTTTGGCAAAAATAATTTCATCTACACAAAAAAATCCTGCTCCAAACACGGGCAGGATTTTTTGTACTAAAATCTTTATGAATAAATACTTTGTTATTCTTTCACGATTTGGTGGGTAGCAAATTGCCCGTCTGCGAAATAAACCGCGAACAAATACATTCCTTTGCCCAAGCCTGAAAGATTTACTTTCGCTTCGCTGCTTTCCAGCACACGGCGACCGTCTGCGGCATATACCCATACTTTTTCGATGGCCGTAGGAGCTGAAATATACACTACGTCTTTGGTTGGGCTTGGATACACGCTTACATTTGGGTTTTGGTTGGGCTTGGCAGCCACGATTTTAGCCGAAAATACAGGGCCAACCCATTCGCTATTGGAGCCGCCATCGCATTTGGAACGTACATACATTTCGTAAAACCATGTTTTTTTGAGGCTATCACGCGAAATAACGGGTGTTCCGTTGACTGGCTGATAAAAGTCGTTGCTGGTGCTGTAAACGCCTTTGCGTCCCCAGAGCACTTCCCATTGTGTACTTTGGCCGTTTTCTGTCCAAGACAAAGAAACAGAGTCCGCCGCTTGACCAGTAATGGCTAAGTTGTAAGGTGCACGGCAAATTTCCTGACCGCTTGGGCGGTTTTGAATATACATCGAAACAGGGAAATAACCTTGCCCACCCGTGAAAACGGCAGTCGGTACGTCTAGTTTGATGCTATGCGAACCCGCCGCCAAATTGCCTAACTGAATTTCACGGTTCGGAACGGCATCACCTGGACACCAGTTGTTAAACGAAAGCCAACTTCTTACTGGTTGGACTGCAGAACCATAAATGCCATTGCCTTGCGTGTTGTATTGGCGATAAGGCTCGCAGGATTTGCCGCCAGGTTTGTAATGAAACTTTAGTTCATTGTCGAGATATACATAATGTTCGCGGCGGTTGTATTCTTCGCCGCCACTGTTCGAGCCATGATTGGAGGTAATCAGGTACAAAACGGCGTTTTCTACGGGTTGGTCGAGCGTGAAATTAACGATTCGGGTCGTTTGGCCTGCTACATCAGTGGCGTTGTAGTTGTTGAGATTTTGGCGATAGGAAATAGGCAAGAAAAATTTGTTGCTGGTCGTGTCGGGTGCGCCATCGGATACGAAGGTAAGTGTTCCGCGAAACACGTCCGTGCGATTGGCGCAGCCTGCTACCTCAGTGTTGGCGGCGGCGGAATAACCATCTGCCCGAAACTCAATCCAAGCGTCATAATTGGCCATCAGTGTGGAGTCGTGTAACAAACTGGCGATGTTGTCCACGCGGTACGTGTAAGGCACTTGCTTAATGGTGGCATTTTTGTTCATAAATGGCGTGATAAAACGGCCAATTTCGATCCGCTTGATGTTGGCTTGATCCCAAGTGTAAGTCGTGTCGCCTTTGGGGGCAAGCACTAAATTGACACCCGCTAAGCGGTCGTAGTTGTCGCAGGCTGCAATAAGCGTAACATTGACCGTCAGGCTGCTGCCCAAGGCGGAGATTTCGTTGACGGTTAGCTTGCGCGAAATCACATCAAGTTCGTAGGCGTGAATCCTAATTGCGTCTTGCGGTATTTGGGAATAAGCCTCAACAGGAAGCGTTTGGCCTGCACCCAAATAATGGTACATGCTGTAAAATGGCACATTGTTGAACACGGTTAGCGTGTCTTGGGCAAGCAGCTTAGGGCTGAACAAAAGTCCCAAGAGTGCAAAAAGTAGATTTTTTTTCATAAGGTAAATAAAAGGAAGTTATTTTGCTTTCAAAGTTAAATGAAAATCCGAAACATGAGTACACATGATTTTTTTTCTGCTAACAATAAAAAAATACGCATAATTGTACTTGACTATCAAAAGGATACAATTATGCGTATTTCATCGCCCACGGTTTAAACCGTGGGCGATGAAGATTTATTTTTTATCACTCATTATTGAGCCCATACCCATACAATTTTAAAAAATCATCATATTCCTGCTGAAATGGCTTTTGGGTATGATGTGATTTTTGGTTTTTAATGTAGTGAAACACTTTCTCCACAACTGATTCTGATACCGAAAAAGCAGCATAGCCAGTTTGCCAAGCAAACTTGTCGGCAATAAGATTATTTTGATTGATAAAATGCGAGCTGCTCCCTTTTACTTGTTTGATTACTTCTGCAATGGATTTTTGGGAACTCAACAAAAATAAACAATGAACATGGTCTGGCATTCCGTTGATAATTCTTACAGGACACCCTTGTTCACGCAACTGCTCTGACATATATTGATGTATTTGATGTTCAACCGATGAATGAATCAAAGGCATTCGTTCTTTGGTTGCCCAAACGGCATGTATCCATATTTTGTTGAATGAATGTGGCATAATTAATTTTTTTAAATTGTGGTTTTAAAATCATTCAAACGGTTTTTATGCTATTGCCCACGGTTTAAACCGTGGGCGGTTAAATTCGCATCAATGGCAAAACGGCTCACCAACGAGTTTCCGCATTTGATGTTGATGTCAATATTCGGAAGCGTTTCCAATTCCCATAATTCACGGTTCAAGCCATGAGCATTCGCATCGGTTTTGTAATAAGCGTTTTTTAAAAGCTCAATCCACAAGCGCAAACGACAAATTTTGACCGAATTGGTATTAATATCCACCCCGAAAAGGCAGTTTTCGATAATGGTTTGTTTCTCGTGAAAAAGCGTTTCTTGTATGCGTTGGCTTTCTTTGTTAGTGGGGTTGTATTCAAACAGTTCGCCTTCATCGTCTGTTACGATTAGTTCGTCATTGACCACTTCCACCTGATATTCTTTGAGTCGCTTGCCCGTGCGGTCTTGTAGAATTTTCAGGTCGTTTTTTACGGCAATCATTTCATTGAGAGCCGACACCAAAAAGTGCCCCGAACCAACGGCAGGGTCACAAATATTGAGGCTATTTACAATTTGGTTGGCTTGTTTTCGGTCTTCGATTTGGTCATAAAGTTCTTCAAGCGTTGTGCAGTTCCAGTTTTTGGTTTAGGTTATTTCTGTGTTCAGCTTCCAATCATTAATTCCCATTAAATTTAAAATAAGTATTCCACTAATTCTGTAAAGTAAAATATTTGCTTGCCTAAGTTGCTCCGCATTTACTTTGTCAATGCTTCCGTGTGTAATGTTGTCTCGAAGATTTTTTAAATCATTCAGTTTTATTGGAAATGTATTTGGGTCTAAGTTTTGACTTTCTAAAAATGATGTCAACTGATTTTTCATTGGTTTGTTTTGTAACAGTCCCTGCACGTTATTCCAACGCTTTTTAAATTCTTCATGTTCCTCCGTTTTGATTGTTTCTAGTAATATGCTTAATGCTTCATTTTGTTTTATTTTTATCTGATTTTTATTCAAAATAACTGTAAATTTTACATTGTTTTGCTTTTGTTTATCGCAAATTTCAATGATGTTATAGCGAATTAAAAACCTAGAATAGTCATCAACTATATGTGATTGGTTAAATAAATTAACTGCTTTTGAAAGTAATTCGAAGTTTTGTAAAGTACCTTTTTGCCAACTTTTTTGTAAAAACTCATTGAAATCCCAGTAAATATCGAACTCTCTAAGATTTCCACTTGTGTCAATAAAATTTTTCTGCTCAAGATTTTTTATCGTGATTGTATTTGCAGGTAAATGTATCCTACGCAGTATGTAATCAATCTTTATGTGATGATAAAATGAAATCAATATTAAAACTATATCACCATAAAAAATCGCTTTTTCTTTGGTAATTATATTGTTATATTTAAATTGAATTTTAGGCTCTTTAGTTATAGTAGCAACTCTATTTTTGCGGCTATCATTGGAAATGAAATTGAATTCTGGACGAAATTCTGAAGATTCAAGTTTGTAAAACTCGCTTGAATTGTCCATTCGTTCAATATTGAAGCTCTCTTCGTTTTTAGGCCATAAAAAAGAATAAAATGGTTCTATAACTCTAAAACCTTTGTCGTCTAAGTAAAACTCTGCTGTGTTTTTCTTTTGTTCGTTTGGTGGCCAATAAAATTTTACAGTGTTAATTTTTACACTAATGTATTTCTTGTTTTGTTCGTAGAAATTGGTATGACTTCTAACACTAATTAATTTAGATTCAGATAAATTAACTTTTTGTAACCGTTCATTTATCTTACTATTGGTTACTTTGACTTTCAAAAAAGAACCAAATTTGTTCCAATTAATTTTATTTGACCAATTCATAAAGGCCTCATCAAAATAAGTTTCTTCGTCAAATAAGATTCTCAATTCTATTTCATTCTGCTCTATGTATAAATGAGCATGATGAACCACACTGATTTTTACTCTTTTGTGAGGATAATAACTATAATTATCAAAATCAACATTATCAAATTCTACATCTAAACAATAAAAGTCGCTCATTTTTTAGTGTTATTAAATGAAATTACTGTGTTTTTTGTGAAATGTAATCTGCTTACCATTTCCTCAGCAAAATCCTACACAAAAGGACAAAATACAACTATTTTCTCTTGTAATTATACAAAATTTGGTTCAAATAAAAAACAGGGTTACAGATTCAAAATATAGTGCGTACTTCTGCCGTCGCCTTGCGGTAAAAGAATGTGAAGTTTGGCTAAGTAGTGTACTGCCAATTGTACATATTTCGTTTGTTTTGAGCCGATTAAAACCACGTAATCGGCTCAAATATACCTAAAAATGCACCTCTCACCAAGCAAAAAAGGGACTCTCTAAGCTATACAAAGAGAATCCCTTTTTGAGTAAAATGTACTTATAATTAAGCCTTTAGCGATGCCATATCCACTACGAAACGGTAGCGAACATCACTTTTTAGCATTCTTTCGTAGGCTTCATTGATGTCTTGCATCTTGATAAGCTCAATGTCGGATACGATATTGTGTTTGCCGCAGAAGTCCAAAAGTTCCTGCGTCTCGGCGATGCCACCGATAAGCGAACCCGCCACCGACTTGCGTCCCATAATCATCGGTACGGTATGCAAACTTGGTTCTAATGGCCCCAAATAGCCTACCAAAACCAATGTGCCGTTGATGCCCAACGTGGCCGTGTAAGGGTTCAGGTCGTGCGCGTAAGGTACTGTGTCGATAATCACATCAAATTTGCCGCGCACCGCCTGCATTTGCTCTTCTTTCGTAGAAATAACCACGTGGTCTGCGCCCAATAGTTTCGCATCTTCGGTTTTGCTTTCTGTGCGTGAGAATAGCGTTACTTCTGCGCCCAAGCCTTTGGCCAATTTGATGGCCATGTGCCCTAAGCCGCCCAAGCCCACTACGGCTACTTTGCTGCCTTCGCGCACGTTCCAGTGGCGCAATGGCGACCAAGTCGTAATGCCCGCGCAAAGCAATGGAGCTACTGCCGCCAAATCCAAATTTTCGGGTACTTTTAATACAAAACGCTCATCTACCACTACTTTTTCGGAATAACCGCCAAATGTCTGTGTGCCAGAATGTCTGTCTTTGCCGTTGTAAGTGCCCGTGAAACCGTTTTTGCAATATTGTTCCAAATCCTGTTGGCAACTTTCGCAAGTGCCGCAAGAGTCCACCATACAGCCGACGGCGGCCAAATCGCCAACTTTAAATTTGCTGACGGCTGCGCCGACTTTCGTTACGCGACCCACGATTTCGTGGCCCGGTACGGCGGGGTATTTCGTGCCGCCCCAATCGTTGCGAGCCGTGTGTAAGTCCGAATGGCAAACGCCGCAGTACAAAATGTCTATCTCAACATCTTGCGGCGTAGTTTCGCGGCGGTCAACGGTCATGAGTTTTAGGTCTGCATCGCGGGCAGGCGTGCCAAAGGCTTTTACTGAAAATGTTGCCATAAAATGTTGTGAAGGAAATCGTGAATATTATTCTCGTTCAACAAAAATTAGACTAAAAAGTTTTGTTTTGATAAAGTTACATATAATAGTAAGAGTTTTGTAAGAGGTGGTAAACTTTTTATAACCATAACATTAGACTAATATTTAGTTAGTGTAAAGAGCGCATTTTTGCCCATGCGTTATTTATGGCTTTTTTTTCTTTGGTGGTTTTGTGCTTGTAGCCAAAATCACCGCACTATCAAAATAAAGGGTTCGGACACGGAAGTGAATTTGGCTGTGTTATTGGCCGAAAAATATCATTTACATGACCCCGATTTGCTTATTTCGGTTTCTGGTGGCGGTTCTGGATTGGGGATTGCCTCTTTGCTCAATGGTACAGCAGATATTGCCAATTCTTCACGCGACATTAATCCCAGTGAATTGCATTTGTTTTCACAAAAAAAGATGGCGGTAAGCTCCTTTGTTTTTGCGCAAGATGCCATTGCTTTTGTGGTGTCGGACAAACTCACGCTTGATTCGATTAGCACCCAAAACTTGGGCTTATTGCTGAGTGGGGAAGTGGATAATTGGGAGATTTTTAGCCGACAAAAAATAAGCGTGAATATTTATGGCCGTCAGAGCAATTCGGGGACATATGAGTACGTGAAACATCGTTTAGGGATTCGTTTTTCGGCTTATGCCAAGCAAATGAACGGCAATGCCCAAATCTTAGAGGCCGTCAAAGCGGACAGCTCGGGGCTTGGTTATGTGGGCGCAGGCTATGTGATGAATCAGGCGCACAAGGGATTAAAAATTTTGAAAATTTATACCGAAAAAGCACCCATTGCCGTCTCGCCTTTAGATGAAAAGCGCATCATGGCAGGCCAATATTTTTTTCAAAGACCCTTGTTTCAGTTTTATAAAACAAGTGATAAGCAAAAAGTAAAGCCATTTTTGGATTATGAGCAAACCTCGGAGGGGTTGGCACTGATTCGAGCGTCTGGTTATTATCCTGTCCGATGATTTTCCCAACCCTAACGTAATGAAAGCGAATAGACGAGAACAAATAGACTGGTTGTTGAAGCAACTTTTTAAAGCAACGGGGCTTGCAACTATATTGTTGTTGGCGGGCATTTTTCTGATGCTGTTGGGCAATAGCATTTCTTTTTTTCTACAAATAAAACCCATTGACTTCCTGACAGGCTCGCAGTGGAACCCCGATACGAATTACTGTATTTGGCCGTTGGTGATTAGTACCACGTTTGTTGCTTTTGGGTCGATGTTGTTGGCCGTGCCTTTGGGGATTCTGACGGCGGCTTTTCTGTCGGAATTTGCGCCGCGCCGCCTCCATATGTTGCTCAAACCGTTGATAGAAATGTTGGCTTCCATTCCGTCGGTGGCGATTGGTTTTTTAGGAATTGTATTGGTGGGGCCAAACTTGTCCAAACTGTTTGGTATTGCCAATGGCCTGAATGCCTTGAATGGGTCTATTCTGTTGGCTATCATGTCTTTACCCACAATTATTACGATAAGTGAAGAAGCCATTAGTGCCGTGCCGCAAAGCCATCGGGAAGCCTCGTTGGCGTTGGGAGCGACGCGCTGGCAAACGCTTTATCAGGTAACGTTGCCTGCCGCGTTGCCTGGACTTATTGCCGCTGTGATGTTGGGTCTGGGGCGTGCCTTAGGCGAGACGATGACCGTGTTGATGGCGACTGGCAATGTGTCGGCTACTCCCAAAAATTTTCTGGATTCGGTGCGAACCATTACGGCAACTATCGCCATAGAAATGGGAGAAGTGCCGTACCAAACCACCCACTATTTCGCCTTGTTTGCCATTGCTATTATACTTTTTGGAATGACGCTAACCGCAAATTTGGTGGGCGAATATTTTGCTAACCGACTTAGAAAATTTCAATCATGAGGGATTCCGTTCGTTCGATATTGAATTGGCTATTGCTGTTGAGTAGTACGGCCTTAGTCTGCTTGTTTTTGGGAATAATTCTATACGATATTTTTAGTAAAGGCCTTCCCGCACTTTCTTGGGAATTTGTGAGTAGCTACCCGACGCAAGGCATGACGAAGGGAGGGATTTTGCCGACGATTGTGGGTACGGTGATGCTGACGTTTATCACGACGCTGTTTGCAGTTCCTTTCGGGATCACGTGCGCAGTTTATCTGAACGAATACGCCAAACCAAGTTTGCTGACCAATATCATTCGGGCATCTATTCGGAATTTGGCGGGTATTCCTTCGATTATTTATGGCTTGTTTGGCTTGGCCTTGTTCGTGCAGGGCTTGGGTTTGGGTACGTCGGTATTGTCGGCGGGACTAACGTTGGGTTTGTTGTCGTTGCCTTATATCATTACCACCACCGAAGAAGCACTCAAGACCATTCCCAATAGCATGCGCGAGGCAACACTGGCTTTGGGCGTAACACAGTTCGAAACGATCCGAGATGTGGTATTGCCTCAAGCCCTTTCAGGCATTTTGACGGGTGTAATCCTGACGCTTTCCAGAGCAGCAGGGGAGACGGCACCGATTCTTTTTACGGGTGTAGCGTTTTATATTAACGGAATTTCTTTTGCGCTAAATCAGGAGTTTATGTCTTTGCCCTATCACTTGTATATGCTATCTACCCAACACAGTGCCATCGAACAAGTCAGGCCATTGGCTTATGCTACCGCCGTGGTGCTCATTGTGTTAGTGTTTTTGCTCAATGCGGTGGCTTTTATTATTCGATTCAAACACAGAAATAAAAACTAAAGCCAATGCTTACGCCCGATGTTCCTAAACTTTCTTGCCAGCACCTGAATTTATATTTTGGTACAAAGCAAATTTTAAAAGATGTTTCTATCGAATTTCCCAAAAATCAAGTTGTATCCTTGATTGGGCCTTCGGGTTGTGGGAAATCTACTTTATTGCGTTCGTTTAATCGTATGCACGATTTGGTGGCAGATGCGCGTATCGAAGGCAAATTGTTTTTGGATAATCAGGATTTGTACGCGCCGCAAGTGTCGGTTACGCAGATTCGTAAGCGCGTGGGAATGGTTTTCCAAAAGCCCAATCCGTTGCCCAAAAGTATTTATGATAATTTGGCGTATGCACTTCGTATTCACCAATTTCCTAAAAATGAAATACCACAACTTATCGAAAATGCCTTGCGGGAAAGTTATCTTTGGGAAGAGGTGAAAAACGAGCTTAAAAAACCTGCGGTTAAATTGTCGGGAGGGCAACAACAACGCCTTTGCATTGCTCGAACCGTCGTGTTGCGGCCAGAAGTGATTCTGATGGACGAACCATGCTCTGCCCTCGACCCGATTAGTACCAACAAAATAGAAGAATTGATCCTGAAGTTAAAAGAACACTATACGATTGTGATCGTAACGCACAATATGCAGCAAGCGCAACGAATTTCGGATAAAGTGGCTTTTATGTATTTGGGAGAACTAATTGAGTACGATACTTGTGAGCATATTTTTCACCGTCCGCAAAAGGAGCTGACCAAAAACTATATCAGCGGTCATTTTGGATAAGCTAAAGGTTAATTGTCTTGCGAGAAACGGCGAATCATGTCGCACACATACGCGATTTGTTCGGGCGTAATTCCCGCGAACATCGGCAAACTCAGGCTTGTAGCAGCCATTTGTTCGGCTATCGGAAAAGCACCTTTGCCGAAGCCTAAATCTTTGTAAGCGGCTTGCAAATGCGGCGGTGTGGGGTAATGAATGGCTGTTTGTATGCCTTTTTGTTGTAAAAAATGTTGCAACTCATCGCGGCGCGGATGGCGCACCACGTACAAATGAAATACGTGTGTGGCTTGTGGCGCACATACTGGCAACTGCAATTCGGGTAGGCCAGCCAACTGCTCGGCGTATTGCGCGGCGGCTTGCTGCCTTAGTTGCGTCCAGTGGTCTAAATGCTTTATTTTCAGTGATAAAAAAGCCGCTTGCAAGCTGTCCAGCCGTGAGTTAAGGCCTTGCACTTCGTTTACGAAACGCTCCCGCGAACCATAATTTCGGTACAAACGCGCCTGTTCTGCCCATTGCGCCGAGCCGGTGGTGAGTGCGCCTGCATCGCCGAACGCTCCCAGATTTTTGGTCGGATAAAAACTCGTAGCGTTGAGATGTCCCCAAGAACCCGTACGCCGCTCCGCCCATGTGGCACCGTGCGCTTGTGCGTTGTCTTCTATCACCCAAAGTTGGTGTAGGGTGGCTATGTCCGTGAGCGGCTGCATGGCAGCACTTTGCCCGAACAAATGCACGGGAATAATAGCACGTGTTTGGGGTGTTATTTTCTCCTCAATACGCTGATAATCAATATTAAAAGTGTCTGAAAATGGTTCTACCAGCACAGGCCGCGCCCCAACCGCCGACACCGCCAGCAAGGCCGCGATATAGGCATTGGACGGCAAAATTACTTCGTGGCCACGCCCCACGCCCAGCACCTTGAGGGCGATAGTCAGCGCGTCGAGACCATTGCCAACGCCCACACAATGCGCCGCACCCGTGTACTGCGCAAAGGCTTGCTCAAAGTCTGCCACGCGCTGCCCCAAAACAAATACGTTTTCGTCGTAAAATTCTGAGAACAAACGCATTGCTTCTTGTTTGAGTGGCGCATGACTTGGCGCAAAATCGATAAAGGGAATGTGCATTTTTGGTAAGTAATATTATTTGTATCCGTAGATGATAAAAACGCCCTTGTCTTCTTCGTAAGGGATATGCAATTCTTGTAAAAGTTGTTCAAATGCGGCTGTCTCATCTATGATTGTTGGAGCAACCAAACGGCCATTATGCTCTGCATAACAAGGCCTTACTTTTATGTACTCAATGGCGAAAAATAAAAACATTCCCTCTTGATAAAATGGACTCCAATCGCCAAACCATCGTGGTTTATCTGAGATTTGTACTTCTTCAAAGGATTTTTCTTCGAGTACTAATTTTTCGATGTATGGAGGTGGAAATGGTAGGCTTTGAACGCCGTGTTGTAATTTCAGCCATTTGGTGTCATTCATTATAGATACTAACCCTTTTTGGTTGATGGTTTGCCTAACTTTTTCTTTTAGTTTTAATACATACTCGTCATTCTGTGTATAATACTTATATTTTTCTCTTTCAGAAATATTGGGGTCTTCAAAAATATCAATCCATGTCTTTTGCCTTTCAATATTATTCATTGTTCAATTGCATTTATGTTTTGTAATATGTCATTCTTAGCCAGTTACTAATGAGTAAATAAATGAAGTGTGTTTTGTTTTTGATAAAAAAGACTAAATGGTCATTGCCAATGTCAAATATAAACCTAATTGATGGGATATAAAACACCCACCTTGCGGCGGTTGGCAGTTTTTTTATTTACGAAAGTCATTCGATTATTAAATTCCAAAATATATCTTTGTCCCCCAAAGTTATATTTCGTAATACCTATTTAAAACATATGAACGACCAAAAACTATTGGATGCAATCCCTTCGTTGGATTTGGCAGATTTCACTTCAGGCGACGCCGCCCGCAAAGCACAATTCGTAGCAGATTTGGGCGAAGCCTACAATAATATCGGTTTCGTAGCCATTAAAAATCACGGACTTAGCGACGAGTTAGTCGAAAAATTATATGCCGCAGTAAAAGAATTTTTTGCACTTTCGGAAGACGTAAAACGCAAATACGAAGTTCCCGAATTGGCTGGCCAACGCGGATACATCAGCAAAGGCCGCGAAACGGCCAAAGGTTTTAAGGCTGCCGACCTCAAGGAATTTTACCATGTAGGCCAGTTCGTGGAAGATGGCGACCCTATCAAAAACGAATATCCTGACAATATTTTCCCTGCCGAGTTGCCAGCGTTTGCGCAACTTACCGAAGAGGCTTACAAAACCTTGGAAAAGGCTGGTGTTCAGATGCTTCGCGCCATTGCCTTGTATTTGGGCTTAGACGAATTTTATTTTGATTCGCGCGTGAAAAATGGCAACAGTATTTTGCGCCAAATCCATTATTTCCCTATAGAAAACCCTGACGCTATCGACCCGAACGCAGTGAGAGCAGCCGCACACGGCGACATTAACCTCATTACGTTGTTGATGGGGGCAAGTGCCGACGGTTTGCAAGTGTTGCGCCGCGACGGTGTTTGGATTCCGATTACGGCTTTGCCAAACCAGTTGGTTGTAAACGTGGGCGATATGCTCGACCGCCTCACCAACCACAAACTCAAATCCACGATTCACCGCGTAGTAAATCCGCCGCGCGAGCTAATGGGAACGTCTCGTTTCTCGATTCCGTTCTTTATGCACCCACGTTCGGAAATGGATTTGACTTGCTTGGACTCGTGCATTGATGCCGAAAATCCAAAACTTTACGAAGACATGACCGCAGGCGAGTTCCTCGAAGAGCGTTTGCGCGAATTGGGTTTGAAAAAATAAATTGAATTAATTTTCTGAAAAATATTGCCCCAAGCCCACAAGGTAGCTTTTGCCTTGTGGGTTTTTTGGCTCAAATCAAGACACAAAAAACAGATGGTCAGACTTCACAGCAATCTGGTGGAAGCGGTGGTTCAATCGCTTCTCAAAATATTTGCCGAACACCAATACGCCGACAAAGTAGTAGAGCAAACGCTCAAATCCGATAGCCGTTGGGGCGCACGTGACCGCGCTTTTGTGGCCGAAAATATTTACGAAATGGTGCGTTGGTGGCGGTTGCTGTGGGCTGTGTATGGCCAAGCTCCCGACCTGACCGCCGAGCAGTTGCACCAACTTTTTGGGGTGCATTGGTTGCTCAAAGGCCACACTTTGCCCGACAAACCCATTTACCAAAGCCTTAGCCAAACCGACTGGAACGCCCGCCGCGCCGCCATTACGCGCCGTGCGGATTTGGTGTCTATTCCTGATTGGCTCGACGAGTTGGGGCAAGCGGAAATCGGCCAGACGTGGGGGCAAGAAATCGCGGCCATGAACTCGGAAGCTCCTGTGGTGTTGCGTGCCAACAGCCTCAAAATTTCTTTGGAAAAATTAAAACAAGAACTTGAAAATCAAGGGATTTTGACAGAAAAAACAACGCTTGCGCCTGACGCACTGCTACTGACCAAACGCCAAAACATTGCCAATTCGCAAGCGTATCGCGACGGTTTTTTTGAAGTGCAGGATTTGGCTTCGCAGCAAGTAGCACCGTTTTTGCGCCTCAAAGCAGGCATGACCGTGATAGACGCGTGTGCGGGGGCAGGCGGCAAAACATTGCACATCGGGGCTTTGATGCAAAACAAAGGCAAAATCACGGCTTTAGACGTAGAGCCGCGCAAACTCGACGAGTTAAAACGTCGCGCACGCCGTGCGGGGCTGGACAATATCCATACTTTCCCGATAGGTAAAGGCCAGATAATCCAGCAGTTACGCGGCACTGCCGACCGTCTTTTGTTGGACGTGCCGTGTTCGGGCTTGGGCGTGCTGCGCCGCAATCCTGATGCCAAATGGAAACTTTCGCCTGATTTTCTGGACAATATTCGCCGCACGCAACAGCACATTATCCAAGAATACGCCACGATGCTCAAACCCAATGGCATGATGGTTTATGCCACGTGTAGCATTTTGCCTTCCGAAAACGAACGACAAGTTCAGACGTTTTTGGAAAATAATCCGCAGTTTGAACTGTTGGAAAGTCGCCGCCTTTCGCCTGCTTTTGATAGCACAGACGGATTTTTTATGGCCGCTTTGCAGAGAAAGAAGAAATAGTAATGAATTGATTGACTCAAAAGGACAAGAAACCGCCACCAACTTAGTGGGTTGGTGGCAGTTTCTTTCTTCAGTCAAATATCTTCCAATGAAAATAATATAAGTATCTATTGTTTAGCAAGTTGTCGTTGAACAGATTCAACAAAGTCCACTGAAACCCCTGCCAGTGTTGCAATTTTATTTATGTCAAAGTTCGTTTGCTGTAAAAGTCCAGTTACAAACTCTAATGATTTTCTCTGTTCGGCTTCTTTTATTTTTCTACTCTCCGCTTTTACTGATTCTGCATTACGAGCAATCAAAATCTCCAATGAAGCCTTTTCGTCAGGTGTCATTTTACGACTGTCCAACTCGTCAATGGCTATTTTGAGCCACTCTTCATCCCAAAATTTTGGAAATTGTGTCGGTTGAGTAACTGTATGTATCGTTTTCATTGTATAAATCAGTTTTTGTAAATCAGTCTGACAATCAAATTCTTGTAATGTAAATTTATCTAACTCTACCGTAATAAACGTCATTTGGTCATCAAAAATTTCACCTTGTTCGTTTCGCAGGTTTGCGACAGTATGAAATGGAGGATAAGGTAGAATGTCGTTAACTAAGATAGCTACACAATAGATTTTTGTCAGCGTGCCATAGTCGAATTTACCACGCTTTACCATTGCGTTAAACTTGTGCAAAGCATAAAATTTCATGCGTTGTACAAAATAGGGAGCATCGCCATACTGCATTTCAACGATGAAATGATTATTTTTTTCATCCATACAAGATAAATCGAAAATGCCACTTCTGCCGTCTTGTGTGATGCCTTCAAAGGTATTTTTGTCAAACTTGACTTCTTTTATTGGCACATCCGACTTGATAAGAGCCTGCAAAGCCCTACGCAAGAAAAGCGTATTTGCTTCATTGCCAAAAGTGGCTTTGAAACCATAGTCCGAAATTATCGGAATAAATATTTGGTCATCTGTGTATAAGGCTTCCATTAAGCAAAGTTACTCAAAATCAATATGCTTATCAAATACGCCTTGCTCGTAAATGGATTCTTTCTGCGGTTGCCGCTAACGGTTTTGGGATTGCGTTCAAGTAGAAAATCGAAAAAATTCCAAGTTTGCACGTCAGCCGCTATATTACCAAACCGATGTTAGCGGTTCAGCTTTTTATTTATTTTTTGTCAGTTCGTAAATTACTCCTTGTTGTCCTTCAAAATCAAAGTTTTCTTTAAATCTCATACCTATTTTTTCAAGAACTTTGATTGAACCAATATTTTCTTTCATTGCTCGTCCAACTACTTTTTCAATTCCAAGTTCTGTAAAACCAAAGTCAATACATTTTTTTGCAGTTTCAGTAGCAAAACCTTTATTCCAATAGTTTTTCTTAAATCTAAATCCAATATCATATTCGTTTTTATCTTGGCTATATTTTAGTCCGCACCAACCAATAAATTTTGTAGTTGCTTTGTCAATAACAGCAAGTCGTCCAACCCCATATTTTTCATATTGGTCGTAGTTGGTTAAAAAGTCAATTGAAGCCTGTATGTTTTCAAAAGGTTTGTCTCCTGTGTATTTTAATACTTCTTCGTCAAGATTTAAGTTATAGAAATCGGATGCGTCTTCTTTTGTCAGTTTACGCATTATCGTTCTTTCAGTTTCTATATTTTGAATTTCGTTCATTTCTTTCTGTATCGCTTGCTTTTAAGCTTGTCGCCAACGGTTTGCGGCTTGCGGAAGGCGGGTTGATGTGGAGCACGAAACCGCCACTTTTGCCAATACGATGTTATATGCCGTTTTTCTATTGGATGTCATATGCGAATACTTTAATCCATGTAGATATATTGCCTTTAAATTGTTTGTATCCCTCTGAAATGGAGTTGCCTTGTCCAAAACCAAATTCGGTTAACTTTTTATCTAAGGCCTCAATAGAAGGTATATCATGTAACATCATTTCTATTATCATTCTTGAAGCCAAAATTTGAGCATATTCAAAAAACAATTCGAATTTAGCGAAATCTTTACTGTTCATACCTGAATGGACCAATTTTGATCTGTAATTATAAAGTAAATTGGCATTCTTATAAATCTTCTTACCTCTTTCATCAGATTCTGCACATAGGACTGCAAGATTCCTTCTAAATCTGTATGATAGTTGCTCATTGCCAGGAACAATTGTCTCTAGACAAATACATAAACAGATAAAAGACATTTCAGCACTATTTATGTTGAATGAATCCAAATAATATCTTATTGCATTTTTAATATAACTGTGCTTTTTATAGTTATTCTTGTAAAAATTCAAAAAATTATTTGTTTCCTGAATATGTTCTTTTGGGCAAACAAAATAGTGGTCTTGAGGTTTTTTGTATTTATACCAATGATTGTAGGTGCTCCATTCGCTAAAATAAATTCCTTTTCCTTCAGAGTATTGAGCACTTAAAATGTTCTGTATATACAACTCTGAAGGATGAATTACTTTAATTGCTCCTATTGCTTCAAAATAGTCTTCTTCTGTTGGTGGGTTGTTAAAGTCTACAGGCCATAATAAATTCATATATTCCCAATCTCCATGCCTACCTGAACCTCCTAACCCGTCAGAACTTTGAGAAACATTTTTTACATGCTTCCAATTTCTTTCAGACATGTCAGACATAGAACTGGCTCGAATAAACTCTTCTGTGTCCTTGCTTTCTACAAGTCCTCCTCGGATTCCCCAAGGAGTCAAGTCTAGGTGTTTAAAGTCAATGTATGTCCCACCGATAGTTGCGAAATTTATCCACGATTCTTTTGTTTCCATGTAAGTCTTTTATAAAATGGCATATAATATCCGTATAAACAAACCTTATTGCGTTTATTACTCACTAAACGAGTAACCGCAATTTTATCAATCCAAATTGTACTTGCAAGTGTTTTTGTGTTTTATTTTAAAATAGTTGTATGAAATTGCAAAAAGGCTGTTTTGCAGAAGAAAAAGGCTTAATTCGGAACAGAATGTCTATATTGCTTACCAAATATTAGAACGTATGAACACATCGGCTTTAATCATGGCTTTGGCCACACAACTCACCATCACGGGACTGACGGCGTATTTCTTTTGGCGCGTACTGACGGCCAAGCCAAAACCCGAACCAGATTCGTATTCGGAAAACGACAACGAATTGAGATAAATCATTTATTTTCAATAAAATAGCGTATGGCACTGTTTGGATTGTTTGGTTATACAGACGAACAAATTTTGTCGGGGTTGGCTGCACAAGACAACGCTGTGGTACGCTATGTTTATAAAAAATACTTTGGCTACGTGGCCAATATGGTTCGCAAAAATTCGGGGACGGAGCAAGACGCGCAAGACGTGTTTCAGGAAGGTATTATTTTGTTGATAAAATCGGCGCAAAATCCTGATTTTAAGTTAGTTGATACCGCCGTAAAAACCTATCTTTACAGGGTTTGCCAAAATATGTGGCTCAAGCGTTTGCAGCGCACCGACCGCCAAAAGTCGCGCGAGTCCGTGTACGCGTATTGGCTCGAAACTGACGAGACGCAAGAGACCGACCCGCAACAACGCGAAATGTTGGAAGGTGTGATGGAACAAATCCCCGACTTGCTCGCGGGACTTGGTTCGCCTTGCCAAAACATTCTGTCGGATTATTATTTTGCCCAAAAATCCATGAACGACATTGCGCAGGCCTACGGTTACAAAGATGCCAGCAGCGCGAAAAATCAGAAATATAAGTGCCTGAACAGGCTCAAAACGAAGGTGGCTCACTTGCTGCCGCAGCTACAAAATACACTAACAAAAGGCGTTTAAGCGATTGGTTATGCAGAATTTAGAACTTACCGAGCAAATAGAAGCATACTTGGAAGGGCAACTTTCTCAGGCCGAACGCCATGCCTTCGAGCTGGAAATGGCGCAAAACGCCGACCTCAAAAATGAAGTGCATTTGCAAGAGCAAGCCGCGCGGTTGGTGCGTGCGGGTGCGGCCATGCAGCTCAAAACGGAGTTGGGGCAGATGCACGAGGCACTTTTTGGACAGGCCGCCATGCAAAAAGCGCGTCAGCAGTTTTGGGCTAAAATCGTGGGTGGAGGTTTGTTGTTGTCGGCGGTAGCAATTTGGTATTTTTGGCCAAAATCAGAACCAAACATTCTCCCAGAGCCACTAAAAAAGCCTGTGCCTGTGGTGGTGCAGCCGCCAAAAACGGAGTTGCCTTTGGTGGCCGAAACGCCGGTAAAAAATACTGAAAATGAAATAGTTACAGAAAATAAAAAGCCTGTAACCATCCCGAATATTCATAAAAAATCAGAAAGAAAAACTGCTAAACGCAAGCCGATGGCGGTGGTGAACGACAATGCGAAATATGCGTTTCATTATCGTTTCCACGAAGGACAACTCACGTTGTTTGGGAAATTTGACCAACAGCAAGCCGATTTCCGTTACGACCGACAAGGTCAGCAATATTTGGCGCATGGGCATGAGTTTTATAAACTCTCGGAAACGGGCGGCAAAGTGCTGCCACTCAAACCCGTAACCGACGCGAGCATTTTGGCGCAACTGCTGCCACAACAAAACACCGAAACACAGCACATCGACAAAGGATTTTTGGGTACCACCTCACAATTGGGCGAAGGCTTGGAAGAGCGTTTTGTAAACAAAAACACTGCAAATAATGCGTTGAAATTGGCCAGTGGAGTAGTGGAAGTTACGCCGCAAACATTGCTGAACACGCACAACCCGAACTACGATTTTCATTATCAGTTTGATGATACGTTCCTGACGCTTTACGGAGCTTTTGGCGGGGTAAATAAGAAGGTTGTGCGCAATGCCGAAGACCAGTATTTTTTGATTCTAACAGATAGAAATGAAATTTACGAACTGGAGAAAACCGATAGCGTGCGGCCATTGCGCAAGCTCAAGAAAAAGTATTGGAAAAAAGTGGTGCTTGTGCCCGAAGAAGAAGAGTTGTGATGAGATAAAATAAAAAAAATCCCCTTACGAATGTAAAGGGATTTTTTTTATTAATAAACGGTCAGAGACGTGTCTATTTGTTGCGCGTAAGCTGTAATGCCTCCCGCCAAGCTATACACATTGTCAAAGCCTTGTGCCATGAGCCAACGGACAATGTTACCGCTGCGTCCGCCACTTTTACAATGGATAATTACTTGTTTGTTGCGGGCAATTTCGGCGAGACGGTCGGGCACTTCTGCCAGCGGAATGAGCACCGCGTAACTAATGTTGGCGATGTCGTGTTCCAATGGTTCTCTTACGTCAATTAGCTGAAAATCTGCGCCATTTTGGTGTAGTTCGTGCAATTGCACAACGCTTATTTCTTTCATTTTTATAGAAAATTAAATCAATGATTCGCCAGTCATTTCGGCAGGCTTGCCCACTTGCAACAAACTCAAAATAGTAGGGGCTATATCGCCCAACTTTCCGTCTTTGATGGTGTGGTGTTTGCCCAATTCAAAATCAGAATCCACCAAAATACAAGGCACAAGATTAGTAGTGTGTGCTGTGTTTGGCGTGCCGTCTTCGTTTATCATGCAATCCGAATTGCCGTGATCGGCGATAACAATGGTGCTGTATCCGTGTGCTAAAGCCGTCGTGATTACTTGCTGTGCGCAAGCGTCCACCGTTTCGCAGGCTTTGACGGCAGCTTCAAATACGCCCGTGTGCCCAACCATGTCGGGGTTGGCAAAATTCAAACAAACAAAATCGGCTTGCTCTTTTTCCAATTCGGGTACGATGGCGTTGGTAATGTCCCACGCGCTCATTTCGGGTTGCAAATCGTAAGTAGCCACCTTCGGCGACGGGCAAAGCAAACGGCTTTCGCCTTCGAAAGGCACTTCGCGACCGCCATTAAAGAAGAATGTTACGTGCGGATATTTTTCGGTTTCAGCAATACGAATTTGTTTCTTGCCTGCGCCTTCTAACACTTCGCCCAACGTATTGTTAAGGTTGTCTTTGTCATAAACTACTTTCACATGACGGAACGTGTCGTCGTAGTTGGTAAGCGTAACGTAATACAGCGGCAAAGGACGCATTTCTTGCTCAGGGAAAGCCTCTTGCGTGAGTGCCATCGTGATTTCGCGGCCTCTGTCGGTGCGGAAATTGAAGCAAATTACTACGTCGTTGGCCTCGATGTGATGCGCACCTTCCACAAAAATAGGTTTCACAAACTCATCTGTTACGCCTGCGTCATAGCTTTTTTGTAGGGCTTCAATGGCGTTTTTGGTGTGCTCGCCTTTGCCGTGAATAAGCAAATCGTACGCGAGTTTTACACGTTCCCAACGTTTATCTCTGTCCATGGCGTAGTAACGACCAACCACCGACGCAATTTTGCCTGTTGTTTTATTGATATGTTCCTGTAATTCTGTGAGATAAGCTACGCCGCCTTTGGGGTCAGTGTCGCGGCCATCGGTGAACGCATGCACATATACCTCTTTGAGATGTTGTGCCGCCGCCGCCGAAAGCAAACCTTTCAGGTGATTGATGTGCGAGTGAACGCCGCCATCAGACACCAAACCAATGAGGTGTACGCGTTTGTCGTTGGCTTTGGCGTACAAAAATGCGTCTTGCAATACTTGTTCTTTAGCCAAAGAACCATCTTCTACCGCCAAATTGATTTTTACTAAATCTTGGTACACGATGCGGCCTGCGCCTAAGTTCATGTGTCCCACTTCCGAATTTCCCATCTGGCCATCTGGCAGACCTACGGCTAACCCGCTGGCTTGCAGTTTGCTATGGCTATATTTTTTGTACAAAGAATCAATAAAAGGTGTTTTGGCGGCATCTATGGCCGAAACTTTCGGGTTGGTGGCAATGCCCCAGCCGTCCAAAATCATTAAAATAGCTTTTTTCATTGTATATAAAAGAAAAACAAAAATGGCTGTTGTAAGGGACTTCCCTCAAGGGCGAAGGTACAAATATTTTTGGAAGCAATAGCCTAAAAAATACACAATTGGGAAGGCATTCGATTGCACGTATAAACATGAAAATACATGCGTTTTACGTAAATAATCCTTATTTGTGTATTGTTATTACATGAATTATTTTTATCTAATATGAATTATTTGAACTCCCGAACATAAAATATTAACTTGTTTGCCATTAGGGTATAATTTCTACTGTTATAAACTCAATGCTATGCGTAAGACCACTTTGATTTTGATGATATTGTTGCTCGTACAGACAGTGTATGGGGCAGAAAACTACATAAAAGGCGTGATTTGGCTCAAAGTAAAATCCGAATATCGAGGCGCAGAAACAGACAAAAACTCCGCTTTGTTTGTAAGCCTGAGCGGGTTAAAAGTCAAATCGTTTGGGCGGAAATTTCCTAAACACGAGCCGCCCCGCGAAAAACTGTCGGCAGACGGGCAGCCGCTCGCAGACCTTTCGCTAATGTTTGAATTGGTGTTGGAAGAGGGCGCAGACGAAAACGAGGCAATTACCAAACTTTTGCGTACGCAACAACTTGAATACGCCGAACGCAAGCGGTATTATAGCCCGTTGTATATGCCCAACGACCCAGCGGCTCAAACGTCAGGGGATTTATATACGATTTTAAATCTTATTAAAGCCTATCAGGCTTGGGACGTACATCAGGGCGATTCTACGGTAAGTGTGGCTGTGCTGGATACTGGAGTGGAGTGGGCCATTCCCGAATTAGGAAAAAATATTAAATATAATTTGGCTGACCCTATCAATGGAATAGATGACGATGGAAATGGCTATGCCGATGATTATAGGGGTTGGGACATGGCCAATAATGACAACGACCCTACACCTACCAATCCGCACGGAACGAATGTATCGGGTATTTCATCTGCCAGAGGTAATAACGGCATTGGAGTAGTAGGTACGGGGCTTAGGTGCAAACTGTTGCCGATTAAAGTATATGCCAACGATAATACGGGTTCGTTTGGTGGCTTTGAAGGAATTGTTTATGCGGCAGATATGGGCTGTAAAGCCATTAATATGTCGTGGGGAAATCCATATGTTCCGTTGCTCTCCGAACAAGAAATTATCAATTACGCAACCTTAAATAAAAATGTAGTAGTGGTGGCAGCGGGAGGAAACACGCCCGCCGAACTTGATTTTTATCCTGCTTCGTATCGAAATATTTTGTCGGTGGTGCACACAGACGTGGCCGACCAACGTAATTATTATGCCACTTATAGCCGATACATAGACATGACGGCTCCAGGCGCGAGTGTGTACGGAGTTACGGCGGGTGGAGCTTTTGGAAATATTGGTGGCGGTTCGTCGTTTGCAGCTCCTATGGTGGCGGGAGCGGCGGCTTTGGTATATTCCGCGTATCCGAGCCTTACTGCCCAACAAGTAACTGAACTGTTGCGCGTTAATTCGGATAATATTGACCAAATTCCTGCCAATGTGCCGTATGCGGGCAAAATGGGAACAGGGCGACTCAATATGCAAAAGGCGATGAATAAAACATTTAATACAGCCGTAAGAGTTACCAATCAAAAATTGACGGGAAAAAATGGAGCAGTTATTCTTAGCCCTGACACGGCCAAATTGGTGCTTACTTTTACTAATTATTTAAGCCCTGTCGCTAATCTCAATGTATCTATTAGCACAGAATCTTCTTATATATCGCTATTGAATAATAGCTGTACCGTCAATTCATTAGCTACACTCGCCAGCTACTCGAACACGGCTACTCCTTTCAAATTTTTGGTCGTAAATGATACGCTCACAAACTTAGATGTGTGGTTTACGGTTAAATTTCAGGGGGCTAATTACAGCGATTATCAACATGTTAAAGTAACCATAAATAATGGATATGCGAATCTTGACCTCAACCAAATTGCTACAAGCGTTGGCGCAAATGGCCGATTGGGATATGTTGATGATAATTCCCAAAAAGGAAAAGGAATGAAGTGGGGCAATTTTAATTTTATTTATGAATCGGGCTTGGTGCTGGGCTACTCACAAACAAGGGTTTCTGATTGTTTGCGCGGGGTGCTCTCCGAACAAGAAAAGGATTTTGTACCCCTCAAACCCGTACGATATGATATTAATACTTCCAGTAAACAACAAGTTTCGGCGGTGATGGCCGATTCTGCGGCGGTATTGCCACTTCGTATTCGTATCAAACAAACTGCCTACGAATACAAGCAAGCTCCTCAGGATAAGAACTTTGTTGTAGAATATGAGTTGCAGAACCTTTCGGGGCAAACCTATGATAGTTTGCACGTTGGCGTATTTACGGATTTTGATATTATGATTCCGACGCATAACCGTACAGAGTGGAACAGTGAGTTGAATTTGGGGTATAGCTATGCGTTGGCGGCGAACACGCCTTACGTGGGCGTGCAATTGCTCTCGCCACAAGAGCCTTCTTTTTATGCCATCGACAATGCCAATGCGGTAGATAGCAATAATATTTATATGGTAGATGGATTCTCTGACCAAGAAAAATACATTACACTTTCGCGCGGCGTGTATCGCCAGCACGCAGGTTTTTTGAAACCGACTGGCTCTGATGTGCTGCAAGTTAATGGCGCAAAACTTCGTAACTTTTTGCCAAACGAAAAACGAAAAGTAGCGTTTTCTTTTGTGGTTGGAAATAATTATAATGATTTGAAAAGTAGTGCGTTACAAATAAAAGCCAATTTTAAAATACGCAATATGAGTCCTGTGCCGTCGGTGGCTAATATGGCAGTTTGTCAGCCGTATAATGTAACGGTGCTGCCCACGAATGGTTCTAAATTTCGATTTTATTCGGATGCTTCACTCAATACGCTTATACACGAAGGCTCGTTTTATAACATCGCATTTACGGGAGATAGCACCAAGCTGTACATTACTTGCGCCGATTCGTTGTTTGAGAGCTATGCGCAGCCGATTACCGTGCGCTGGGACAAAGCCAACGGCCAAATTGGAACAAACCCGTCCACACTAAATTTGGCTTTTCATACTACGGCTACTTTCACAGACCTAACCGCACAAACTAATTCGCGTACTTGGGATTTGGGGACGGGTTTTGCGCAAACTCAAACGCAAGTAACGCGCACTTTCACCCAAACGGGGACTTACCCAATTCGTTTGGCTGTCCAAAATACAACGGGTTGTATAGATACGGTAACGCTGAATTATCAAGTAATTAACGACATTACAGCGACCGATTCACCTTTTGAAAATTCTCTTAAAATTTATCCAAATCCCAATACGGGCATTTTTACATTGGTGCTTCCGCCCAATGTGATGCCGTTCCGCTGGACAATTTACGATTTGCAGGGCAAAGAACTGGCTGTTGGGGCAACCAAACAGGAGCAAGAACAAATTATATTGCCTGCTTTGCCTGATGGCTGTTATTATATGCGGGTTTGGGGAGACAAAACCCAAAAAACACTGCCGCTTTACATTCAACACTAAACTAAAACGCAAATATTTTTTTGGTTAAAATCAAATTGGTAAGTTGCTGAAAAATAGATTTTTAGTGGACAATAACATTTGAAATATGCTTTCTTTTGGGGCGAATTTTGTACAAAATCTTTCGTTATTAGTTGAAGGTTTTGTTTTTTTGAGCCAATTTTAGAGGTTTAAAAAAGTAAAATTAGCTTCTTAGAGAAAGCATATTTTTATTGGATAAAAGTATTACGAGAAAAAGTATTGTTATGCAATTGTGGGACAAATTTGTGGCTTACCGAAAAAGTAAGCGTGAAAAATATAAGCAGATGTCTAAACCTCAACGTAACGCAAGACGTTTGTGGAAAGCAGCAATATTTTTAATGATTGGAGTAGTGGGCTATATCAAGGCTGTCGAACATAATTTTTTGTGGTTGTTTGGAGGCTCGCCGAGCATGGAGAGTTTGCAACGCCCCAAATTTGACATTCCTTCAGAAGTTTATACCGCCGACGGCAAGTTGGTAGGCAAATATTTCAAAGAAAACCGCACACCTGTCGAATACAACAAAATTTCTCCATTTGTCGTAAAAGCATTGTTAGCTACCGAAGATATTCGTTTCTACGAACATACGGGCATAGACCCCGAAGCTTTAGTTTCTGTGCTGTATTCGGCTCTCAGAGGCGACAATCGCGGAGGAAGTACCATTACGCAACAGTTAGCCAAAAACTTGTATAAAATTCGTACGGAAGCCTCGCAAGGTATGCTGGCCAATATCAAAGGTTTGAGTACAATTATTGCCAAAACAAAAGAGTGGATTACGTCCGTAAAGCTCGAAAATACCTACACGAAAGAAGAAGTAATGACCATGTACCTTAATACGGTGGACTTCGGAAGTAATTCGTTTGGGATAAAAGCTGCCGCCAAAACTTTTTTCAATACATCGCCCGACAGCTTGCGCGTGGAAGAAGCCGCCATGCTCGTGGGTATGCTCAAAGCCACCACTTCTTACAACCCACGCAAAAACTATGAAAATGCCATGCGCCGCCGCAATACCGTATTGGGGCAAATGCTCAAATACAATTTTGTAAGCCAGAAAAGTTATGATTCGCTGACCAAATTGCCGATTACGCTCAAAATCACGGAGTCTGGCCACTTTGACGGTCCTCTTGACTATTATGGCAACTATCTGACGGGTGTTTTGAAAACTTGGGGCGAAGGTAATAACGCGGATATTTATACCGATGGCCTCAAAATTTACTTAACAGTGGATTCGCGTATGCAACAGCACGCTCAAGAAGCCATTGCCGAACACATGAAGGACTTGCAAAAGAAGTTTGACCGCCATTGGAAAGGCCGCAACCCGTGGGTAAGTCCGAAAGGTAATTCTTGGGAAGAAATCCCGCACTTTATAGAAGACCAAATGGCCAAAACGCCGTATTACAAAATGTTGGTCAAACGCTATGATAACAATTTAGATTCGGTCAATGCTGTACTGAATCGCCCGCATAAAATGGTGGTATTCAATTGGTCTAAGCCCGAAGGCGATACCGTAGAAATGAGTGCTATGGATTCTTTGCGCTATTACAAACGGATTTTGCACGCAGGTCTGATGACCATCGACCCATTCACGGGACATATTAAAGCGTGGCAAGGTGGCATTGACTACCATTTTTTCAAATATGACCACGTGAAGCAATCGCGCCGCCAACCTGGTTCTACTTTTAAACCATTTGTGTATGCTGCTGCCATTGACCAAGGCCAGTCGCCTTGTTTTAAGATTCAGGACGTAAGACGTTCGTATCAATACCGCGAAAAGAGCCACAAAACAGGCGCAGATACAACCATAGACTGGTCGCCACAAAACGCAGCGCGTAGTAATTCGGGAGGAATGATGACCTTGCGCTATGCGATGGGGCGTTCGATTAACTCTATTGCCGTACAACTGACCGAAATGTTAGGGGCTAAATTCCCAACAGATTTGAACCATGACACCATTACGAAGGAGCTACATAAATTAGAATATTTAGAGCCATTCCCTGAGATTTTGTACGGTGCGTCAGTGGTGCGCCATTATGCCCAAAAGCTAGGTATTAGTAGCCCATTGCGTATTACGCCTTCTATTGGCTTGGGCTCTAATGACGTAACTTTGTACGAAATGGTAGGGGCTTACGCTTCGTTTGTGAACAATGGCATGTGGACGCGCCCAATGATGGTGAGCCGCATCGAAGACCGCAACGGTAACGTAATCAAGCAGTTTAACGCCTATACCAAGCAAGCAGTTTCGCCCGAAACGGCCTTTTTGATGGTGTATATGCTCAAAGGTACTTTGCAAGAACCGGGCGGCACTGCACAAGGTTTGTGGGGCTATCACATCACGCGCGGCAACGAGTTGGCAGGCAAAACGGGTACTTCTTCCAATCAGTCTGATGGTTGGTTTATGGGTGTAACGCACAATTTGGTTACGGGCGTGTGGGTAGGAGCGGACGAGCGCAGTATTCACTTCCGTGAGTTGCGCCAAGGCGAAGGCTCAAAAACAGCTTTGCCGATTTATGGGCTTTTCATGGAAAGAATTTATGAAGATAAATCGTTGGGTATCAAGCCAGGCTTTTTCCCGACAGAGAAAAAAGCAGGCATTGTAATCAGACAGAAATATAAATGCCCGACACCATATCCTAAAAAAGTAGTGGATACGACAAGCACGGATTCTGCGACTACTCCTGCGGTTACCACCGAAATCGCAGTACCCTAAAAGATGTCGCAAGTATCAAAAGAAAACGGCAATCTCTCGTGAGAAAGATTGCCGTTTTTGGTTAGCGAAGGGACTCACTAACGCGGTAAAATTATTTTGCTTCAGTAGCTTTTTCGGCTGGCTTAGCTTCAGTAGCTTTAGCTTCGCCTTCTTTTTTAGCGTGGCAAGCTTTTGATTTTTCACCAGAGCAAGCTTTAGCTTCTTTAGAAGCACAACAAGCTTTTTTAGTTTCTTTTTTCTTGTCGTCACCGCCAAGTGCATAAGCAGAAGCTACAGTAGCAACCAAAGCAAGCATTAAAACAACTTTTTTCATGGTTCTCAGAAATTTTAGATATTGAAAATTAGTTTGTAGTGGCCACCAACATTCTGATGTCCGCCTCAAATATAACGGATTTTAGTATGAAATAGTGCCCGCGTAGTAGTTTTATTCCAAAATCGTGCCATAAAACAAAATTCAGAAGCAATTCAAATAGGAGAGAAGTGGTCTGTATGATTTTTTTATTTGTATGCTATAAAACAACGACATGAGTCCATTATAATGGACTCATGTCGTTGTTTTATAGCTTTATATTGATTGTAATAGATTGAGCGGATTAGTTGGCCTCTGTAGATTCAGCAGGCTTTTGCTCTCCATCTTTTGGTTTTTCACCATCTTTTTTGCTTGGACGTTTGCTGTCTTTCGGTTTCTCGCCATTTTTAGGGGCTTTACCGTCTTTTGGTTTCTCTCCGTCTTTGGGGGCTTTGCCATCTTTCGGTTTTTCGCCATCTTTTTTAGCGTGTTCTTTTTTCGGACGGTCTTCTTGTTTTTTTTCGTCGTTTTGTGCGTAAGCGATAGAAGAAGAGCAAGCCACAGCAAGGGCAAGCATTAAAACAAATTTTTTCATTGTTTCTTTAAATTTTAAGGTTGAAAATTGCTTTATTAAAAATATCATACGCAGTAAACTATCTCTAGAACGTGTCTTGTATGCTGAAAGTATTTTGGTAGGTTTGTTTTTTTCAAAATAAGTCGTGGCTCAAATACTTTCTACAAAAATTTTTTCTCAAAAAATCGCGATTTAATGAGATTAGTCATTTCAGGCCAAACAATTTATTTGGAAAATTTGTGAAGCAAACACACAAATATATTTTATATAAATTCCTTATCTTTCCCAACCCGACAAGGAGGTTTGCATTTGAGAGAGCGTGTCTCTTTTTTGTCTTGGGATATGGTAGCGTTGGCGTGTAATGTAGTTTGTGTGTGGCATAGATTTCAACTTATAGCACTAAATTACAACGTACAGTAAATAATTTTTATCTTACCAAACAACAATATAAATGTCAGATAAACGTAAAATTACGGTGGCCTATGGTGATGGCATTGGCCCCGAAATCATGGAGGCAACTCTTAGAATCTTAGAAGCGGCAGGCGCACGTATTGAAACAGAAGTAATCGAAATTGGTGAAAAAGTTTATAAAAGTGGTGTTTCCTCTGGTATCAGACCTGAAGCTTGGGATTCACTCCGCACCAACAAAGTGTTTTTGAAAGCTCCGATTACAACGCCACAAGGCGGCGGTTATAAAAGTTTGAACGTTACGGCTCGCAAAGCACTTGGTCTTTATGCCAACGTTCGCCCAGTACAGACCCTTACGCCTTACGTTGCTTCTAAGCACCACATGGACTTGGTAATTGTCCGCGAAAACGAAGAAGACCTTTACGCTGGTATCGAACACCAACAAACACCAGATGTAGTACAATGTCTTAAATTGATTAGCCGCCCAGGCTGCGAACGCATCGTACGCTACGCTTTTGAATACGCTCGCGCTTATGGCCGCAAAAAAGTAACTTGCTTCTCCAAAGACAATATTATGAAAATGACCGATGGTCTTTTCCATAGAGTGTTCAACGAAATTGGCGAAGAATATCCAGAAATCGAAAAAGACCACCGCATTATTGATATTGGCTCGGCTCTTTTGGCAGATACTCCCGAAAAATTTGACGTAATCGTAACGCTTAACCTATACGGCGACATTATTTCTGACATTGCAGCGCAAGTGGCTGGCTCTGTTGGTTTGTGTGGCTCATCAAACATCGGCGATCAATGCGCTATGTTTGAAGCGATTCACGGTTCTGCGCCAGACATCGCGGGTAAAGGCATCGCTAACCCTTCGGGCTTGCTTAACGGCGCGATTATGATGCTTGTGCATATCAATCAGCCAGACGTTGCCGAAAAAATTCAAAATGCGTGGCTTAAAACCCTTGAAGACGGTATCCATACAGGCGACGTTTACACAGAAGGTTTTAGCAAAGAAAAAGTGGGTTGTGCTGCTTTCGCCGATGCAGTTATCGCACGCTTAGGCCAACGCCCAACTACCCTTAAAGCTGCTGATTACTCGGCTTCTGTGGAGGCGGAACACGCTTTTAAACTTACACCTCCGAAAGAAGTGGATGCGAAAAAAGAATTGATGGGTGTGGACGTGTTCTTGGACTATAAAGGTTCTCCTAACGATTTGGGTAACGCTTTATCTAAATTGAATGGCGACGGCATTACGCTTACGCTTGTGAGCAACAGAGGTGTGAAGGTATGGCCTGACGGCTTGCCAGAAACATTCTGTACTCGCCACTGGCGCGCACGCTACAAAGCAGAAGTAAATCCTGGTGTTGCACCTGTGAAACATTCTGAAATTGTGGCTTTGCTCGACAGAATCCAAAAAGCTGGTTTCGATTTTATCAAAACGGAAAACTTGTATATGTTCGATGGCGTAAAAGGCTATTCACTCGGACAAGGTGAGTAATTGAGAATTTGTTTTTAGTGAAAATAAAACAGGCGAGGCGAAAAACTTAAAAAATTTTTCGCCTCGCCTGTTTTATCGAAATAAACTTTATTTTTTTGAGAAAAAAAACTTTTAAAGCCTTTGTGATATTGTCCTGAAAATTAAATCCGTTAGGATTGTAATCTTTGTGGGTAAAGGCGATATCAGCTATTTCCAACGCCTGTGGGCGTGGCATCTTTATAAATTTTAGAAAAGAGTAGATAACTACCAATGTCGGCGGCATCTACTCTCTCAATACAATAATTATTTTACGGCGTAAATATGGCCATCATTTGAGCCAAAGAACACCACGCCATTAGATACCATTGGCGAAGACCAAACTTGTCCGCCTACTTTTACGCGGCCTTTTTCTTGGCCAGAAGTTGCGTCCAGTGCATACACAAACGACGGCTCATCAGCTAAGTTATAAGCATTGCCTTCCCCGAAATAAATCACACCTTCGCTGTAAACCATCGAAGAGAATACATTTTTCTCGGTTTTGAACATCCATTTCTCTTTGCCTGATGCCGCATCAATGGCTACCACTTTGCTGGCATCTGCTGAGCCTACGATTACCAAGTCGTGGTTGATGATAGGCGTGGAAACAATCCAAGATTCTGGGCTGCTGTAAATCCAAACGAATTTGCCTGTTTCGGCTTCGAGGGCATAAACGTTGTGGTCGCGGCTACCGAAATATACGTTACCGCCATGGAATGCCGCCGACGATTGGATTTCGCCTTTGGTCTTGAATTTCCATTTTTCTTTACCTGTTTTGGCATCTACGGCGTAGAATGTGCCATCAAACCCACCAAAGAAAATGGCGTTGTTGTGCAATTTTGGAGACGAACGCACTACGCTACCTGTTTTGAATTTCCATTTTTCCTTGCCTGTGGTGGCCTCAAATGCGTACAAATGGCCATCGCCACTGCCCACATATACTAAGCCGTCGTGTACGAGCGGTGAAGAATGATAAAAGTCCCAATAGTCATAATAATGCAAATGGCCTTTTTCGCCGATACGCGATTTCCATTTTTGTTTTCCCGCTTTGTCGAGGGCATACAAATACCCGTCGTTGCTTTCTACGAAAACAACGCCATTTAAAACAGCTGGTTTAGAGTAAATCGCGCCAGCTGTGCGGAATTTGAACACTTCGCGGCCTGCTGTATCCACAGCATACAAAGTGCTATCCAAGCCGCCGACATATACCACTCCTTCAGCCACCAATGGCGAAGCGTGAATAGCGGCTTTGGTTTTGTATTTCCACAAAACTCTACTAAGGTTGGAAGGTGGTGTAGCCATGGCCGTGCCTGCCAATACTACCGAGCAAGCCAACGACAACAAGGACTTATAGGTCTTTTTCATAAGTATTTATATATGGTTTGGTAATTTTGCTGTAATTATATAAAAAATACCAAACCTATACTATGATACAGCCCATTTTTTTATGAAAGCTAAATCATTTTTATCAAAAACAATACTCACAAAAAATAACATTCTTTACAATCGTAACTTTCCTAAATACAAAAGCCGCATTACCCAACGGCAACGCGGCTTTTGTGGTGGCTTCTGGTGTAGTCCATATTTTATTGCTAATACGTCTTTATTTTTAATATTGCCTTACCAGCGTTGGTCGTATCGCCGAACTGAATCGCACCAAATACCATGAGTACCTGTACAAGTGCTTTGGTTGTATCGGTTCCCGAAACCGAAACAACCTCCAAAACAAACGAGCCATTTCCCGAGGATAGAAGTGTCTGATGTTTGTCTTGCGATGGTTTTAACTTGCGGAGATAATTGGTCGAAACGTTATTAAACTGCTTAGCGGTGAGTTTGCTTAAGTTGAAGTATGTGGCTGTATTGTTATTAAATCGTGAATCAAGCGAAACAAAATACGGGAATCCATAACCATCAGTATCAAAGCATAAATTTACTTTATTCTCAACGAAACTGGTCGAATCGGCTGCTTTATAAGCAATCCCGTTCTTAATAGACAAAAAATTCCCTGTTTGGGGTGCTTTTTTACCCAAAGTGATGTCGTAACTAATCCTTCCTAAAGTATCAGCAGGATTGAGTGTTGGTTCGGGAGTAGCATCATCACCGCAGGAGGTGGCAGCCAAGCCCATCGTACAGAAAAGGGCGTACAGTAATGTTTTTTTCATTGTTTTATATTAGGATTAAACATTGCAATTATAATAAAAAAAGCCGCGCTACCCAACGGCAACGCGGCTTTTTTATATGTCATAACTGAAATTTAATTCAGATTATTTTACAGTCTTAACATCAACAGTAACAGAACCTGTAGTGTTAGAACTTGTTGTAGTCAAGTTAGATACATAAAGCAATGCTTTTGTAGTAGTACCACCTACACTAGAAACTACTTCATATACTTTACCTTGTGCTACTGACTGAGTTTTAGAAGCAGATGAAGTAATGCCTTTGATATAAGCAGCAGCTGTATCAAATTGAGCTTTAGTCAAAGTACTTTCACGGAAATAAGTAGTAGCTGTGTTAGTTACAACTTTAGTCAAGCCTTTTCCTGCTCTTGAATCAAGAGAAATAAAAGTAGGAGTAAAGTCTCCGCCGATTTGTGCAAAGCTAACATCTACTTTGTTTGCAGTGAAGTTTGCCGAATCGCTTGTCAAATATACTTCTCCTTTTGATGTAGAAAGGAATGAGCCTGCTGTTGCTGTTTGTGCACCTACGATTTTAGCTGTGTAAAGGTTGGTAGCTACTTTTGGTGTAGTTTCATCGTCATCGCCGCAGCTTGTAAGAGTTGTTGCAGAAGCGAAAAGAGCGAAGGCATAAATTGCGAACTTTTTCATTGTTTTTTTAACGTTTTTAGTGTGAAAGAAAAATTTTCTAAATGCTTGGCAAAGATATGAAAACTATTGAATAAGCAAGTTTTTTTTGCTTTATTGGTAATATAACTCATGTACCAGTACAAATGTTGTGTAATGTTTTATTCTTTCCTTTGTACACTGCAACTTCTACATAATAAATTGTATGATTTTCAATGCGTTGTGTTTGGTTGAAAGATAAAATATTTTTGCTTAACAATACATTGTTTCTATGTATTGCAGGCGTATTTTTGGGTCGCTACACGTAATTTTAATATTGAATTTTATTGGTTTTCTCTGTCCATTGCCTGAACACATCCATAGCAAATTCCCTGCCAATTTGTGCAAACGGAATGCGGCGGCCACTCATCGGCACATTGAGTTCTTCATAAATCATGTTGTCATCAAAACCAATGTCGGCGGCGTCTTCGCGCGTGTTGGCGTAATATACTTTGTCGGGTCTGGCCCAATAAATCGCGCCCAAACACATGGGGCAAGGTTCGCAGGACGTATAAAGTACACAGCCGTCGAGCTGAAAGGTGTTGAGGTTACGGCATGCGTCCCGAATCGCCTCTACTTCAGCGTGTGCGGTGGGGTCGTTGCTGGAGGTTACGCGGTTGTTGCCACGCCCCACGATTTGGCCATCTTTTACCACCACTGCCCCAAACGGGCCGCCTTCGCCTGCCAACATTCCCTTCAGGGATTGGGCGACGGCTTCATTCATAAATGCTAAGTCTTTTTTCATTCTAAATTATTGATAATTAGAAGTTTATTTCAATAAAATTAAACCTTAGAGATGAGGTTTGGTCATTTGCCCAACCGATGTTTCAGATGTCACGCCTAACAGCGTTCCAAACGCATCGTATCGGGCTTGCTGCTACCAATATTTCAATCCTAAAGGATTTTTTATAGCTCAAAATCTTTTTGCCTCGTTAGTGTTGCTAATATTCCGATACTGGCGGTTTTGCGCAACTCAAAGCCTTTAGCCTTTTTGTTACGTTAATTTTTGCCAATATTTCAATCCTAACGGATTTTTATAGCTCAAAATCTTTTTGCCTCGTTAGTGTTGCTAATATTCCGATACTGGCGGTTTTGCGCAACTCAAAGCCTTTAGCCTTTTTGTTACGTTAATTTTTGCCAATATTTCAATCCTAACGGATTTTTATAGCTCAAAATCTTTTTGCCTCGTTAGTGTTGCTAATATTCCGATACTGGCGGTTTTGCGCAACTCAAAGCCTTTAGCCTTTTTGTTACGTTAATTTTTGCCAATATTCCAATCCTAATGGATTTTTTATAGCTCAAAAATATTTCCGCCGTTAATTTTTGCCAAAATTTCAATACTGGCAGTTTTGTGCAACTCAAAGCCTTTAGGCTTGTCATCTTTGTAGAATGTTATTTTAGCATCAAGAAGAACGCCGTAGGCGTGATATCTCTTTTTCACTAACATAATGCCTCTTTCAGATTCAATTTATTACAAAACTATAATCCTTTTATTTCTTTTACAAAAGTCTTGATAGCCTCGGCAGATGCGCCATGTTTTTGCAAAAGTTTGATAAACGCACTCCCAATAATCGCGCCGTTGGCATGGCGGCTGGCTGTCGCGAAAGTTTCGTGATTAGAAATCCCGAAACCAATCAAACGCGGGTTGCGCAACTGCATGACCTCAATACGTTCAAAATAATGTTCTTGTTCGTGGCTAATGCCTGTTTTTGTGCCTGTTACGCTCGCCGACGAAACCATATAGACGAACGAATCAGACAATTGGTCGATGAGCTGAATACGCTGCTCGGAGGTTTGGGGCGTAATCAAAAACACATTGCAAAGGCCGTATTTTTCAAAAATAGCCTTGTATTCTTCTTCGTACACCTGCAACGGCAAATCGGGCAAAATGAGTCCGTCCACCCCGACGGCTTGGCATTGCGCACAAAATTTTTCTATCCCAAATTGCAATACAGGATTGATATAACCCATCAGCAACACGGGCAGCGTCACAGTTTGGCGCATGGCGGCCAATTGCTCAAAAAGCAAGGCTACACTCATGCCGTTGTCTAAAGCCGTGCCGTTGCTTTGCTGAATGGTTTCGCCGTCTGCTACGGGGTCAGAATAAGGCATTCCTATTTCCACGATGTCTGCGCCTGCCGCTTCCAGTGCTTCCAAAATGGGCAGTGTGTCAGTGAGTTGTGGGAACCCAGCCGTAAAATATACGGAAAGGAGATTGTTTTTTTTATCGGAAAAAAGCGATTTTAATCGTGTCGTTGTGAGCATGGCAAAGGGTTAGTCTTGATTGGGTAAATGAGCCGAATAAGTCGCCAAATCTTTGTCGCCGCGCCCCGAAAGATTCACGACAACGGTTTGGTTGGCTGTCGCGCCGAGCATCGGCAAAGCGGCCAGCGCGTGCGCCGATTCTAACGCTGGAATAATGCCTTCGAGTTTGCAAAGCTCAAAGCCTGCGGCCAAGGCCTGCGCATCGGTTGCCGACAAAAACGTTCCGCGCCCAGAGGCGAACAAATGCGCGTGCATGGGGCCAATGCCGGGGTAGTCGAGGCCTGCCGAAATAGAATAAGGCTCAATTACTTGTCCGTCAGCTGTTTGCATCAAAATGGATTTGCTGCCATGCAACACGCCCACTTTGCCCAGTGCCGTGGTAGCGGCAGAATGGCCAGAGCTTACGCCTTGTCCTGCGGCTTCTACGGCCACTAATTTTACGCTGACATCGTCCACGAAATGATAAAACGCACCTGCCGCATTGCTACCGCCGCCCACACAAGCGACTACGTAGTCGGGGAGGGGCGAACCTGTTTTTTCGGAGAGTTGCTGGCGTATTTCGGCAGAAATAACCGACTGAAAACGCGCCACCATGTCGGGGTACGGGTGCGGCCCGACCACCGACCCAATAATATAATGCGTGTCTGTGGGGTTGTTAATCCAATGGCGCATGGCCTCGTTGGTGGCATCTTTGAGCGTGCGGCTGCCCGATGTAGCGGGTACAACTTTCGCGCCTAACATCTTCATTCTGTCCACATTAGGCTTTTGGCGTGCAATATCCAACTCACCCATATACACAATACATTCCATACCCATCAGTGCGCAGACGGTGGCCGTTGCCACGCCGTGTTGTCCTGCGCCTGTTTCGGCTACGATGCGTTGTTTGCCCAGTTTGCGAGCTACCAATATTTGCCCAATCGTGTTGTTTACTTTATGTGCGCCTGTGTGGCAAAGGTCTTCGCGCTTGAGATAAATCTGTGCGCCATATTTTTCGGAAAGACGTTTGGCAAAATACAAAGGCGTAGGCCGGCCCACGTAGTCGGTAAGTAACGCCTCAAATTCGGCTTTAAAACTCGGCTCAGCGATGATGCTCAGGTAGTTTTGGCGCAACTCTTCCACGTTAGGGAAAAGCATTTCGGGAATAAATGCGCCGCCAAACTCGCCGTAATAGCCTCTTTTATCTACCAAATAATCAGATGATGGGTTCATAATACTTGTATGTAAATGACGTAAATAAAAGTTTTAGTATTTCAATTGAAAATATAACAAACAAAGCTCTGTTGAGCCATTAGGTTTTGAAAATATTGGTCAATGTTTTGGCAATATGGCTAAAGCTGCCGCAAAAATCAATGTGCAGGGCAAAAATAAAAGCCGCTTGATGGGCGGCTAAAAGTTTATGATGAAAAAGATTTCTAACCACTACACTGTTTTCCCAAACGAAAATATCGCAGGAATTTTGTCAATGTTTAGCGTTGTTTTGCGCCATTGCGCTACGGTTTTGGTCTGAATAATTTCTTGTTCGGACGTAATGCCCGCCGCCACCGACAACAACGTATTCGGGCTGGCCTGCTGTAACACGTCTTCCAACAATTTTTTGTTGCGGTAAGGCGTTTCCATAAACAATTGCGTGCGGCCTGTCTGTACCATTTCTTTTTCCATTTGCTTAATGAATTTGGCGCGCGCCTGCGCTTCGATGGGTAAATAGCCATGAAAACAAAACGATTGGCCATTAAAACCCGAACCCATCAAAGCTAACAAAATAGACGAAGGCCCCACCAAAGGCACTACGCGCAGGCCGTTGCGATGCGCCCACGCCACCGCCTTCGCGCCTGGGTCGGCCACACCGGGGCAACCAGCTTCGGAAATTATGCCAATATTTTGGCCTTCTTGCAACATTTTTTGGTGTGCAAAGGGTTGCCAATCTTCGTCGGGCGTGTCTTTATGTAGCTCCTGAAAATGCAGGCTGTCAATTACTTTTCCCAGCTTGAGGCCTGAAATAAAGCGACGCGCCGTGCGCAAATTTTCCACCAAAAAACAATCGGTATTGGCCACTACGTCCAGCACCTGCGGGGAAAGTACTTGCGCGGCGGTTTGGTCGGCCAGCGTGGTGGGAATCAGATATAAAATAGCTTCAGACATTTCGGTTTATCAAATCAAAGAAATAAAATTAATGTGGCAGACGGTCGCGAAAATAACCGTACGTCCAAGTGCCCAGTATCGCGCTAAGCAGTGTTACAATCGTAGCCACCGAACCCGCGCCAATTTGTGCGTACAAAGGGCCAGGGCACGCTCCCGTAATAGCCCAGCCGCAACCAAAAAACAAGCCGCCATACACTTGGCCAATGCTCCATTCTTTGGGCGCAACCGTGATTTTTTCGCCGCTCATGCTCCGAATATCAAATTTACGAATCAGCCACAGCGAAAGCATCGCAACGGCCACCGCACTACCAATCACGCCGTACATGTGAAACGATTGGAAACGAAACATTTCTTGGATTCTGTACCAAGAGGCGATTTCGGCTTTAATGAAAACAATCCCGAATAGCATCCCGACCACCACATAACGCAATTGGCCAAGCCAAATGGAAGAAGATTTAGTTTTTTGAGTTTCAGACATCAGTGTCTTGTTGAATTAAAAAATACAAAGATAAGGAGGATGCAAAATTATTTATAGTGCTATAGGAAATTAAGATTTCACGCCTATGGCGTTTTTGGGAAAGAAGCCGTTCTAAAAACTACCAAGATGCCAAGCCGAATGGCTTTGTGTAGTGAAAAATCCGTTAGGATTGAAATATTAGTAGTATAAGACGGTGCCACAAAAATTGCAACACCGTAGGTGTGGTATCTTAGGTAAACTTTTTCTAATAGCCTTTAAATAATATCACTTGTATAATGTTTTGTAAATCAATTATTTGGCTCTTAATAGTCGGCTGCGCATGGTGCTGAAAAATTCGGGCGTAACGCCAATATAAGCCGCAATATATTTTTGGGGCAAATGGTCGATGAGCATCGGGTAACGCTGACAAAAACGCGCATAACGCTCTTCGGCGTTCAGGCTGAGGCTGTCCAACAAACGTTGCTGATGTGCCGCCAACGATTTTTCGGCGATAATTCTAAAAAAACGCTCAAATGCGGGCACTTTCAGGTACAAATGTTCTTTGTCTTGAATGCTCAAAAGCAACACTTGCGTTTCCTCGATGGCCTCAATGTACAAAGAGGCTGGTTGGTGCATAATGTTACTGTAAAGGTCGGCAATCCACCAATTAGGCGGAGCAAAAGCCAGAATATGTTCAAAACCATTTTTGTTGGCACTGAACCCCCGCAAACAACCGCTACAAACGAAAATAGAATCGTTGGACATTTCGCCAGCTTCCAGAATAAACTGCTTTTTACGCACCTTTTTTTCGCGAAGCAACGACACAAAAAACTGCTTTTCGTCTTCGCTCAGCAAGATGTGTCGCATCACGTTGTCAAGAATTATTTGCTGGTTTGGGGTAAACATACAACAATAATTAGTGGCTAATAATCAATTTATTACAAAGATAACTGTAAGCCGTCGTAAGCTAATTTGATAAACGAAGGCAAGTGTTTTTCTACGTCGGCATGGCGGCCTAATCGGTGGCTAATGTGTGTGAGATAGGCCACTTTGGGCTGAAGTTCTTCCAGTACCTCGATGGCCTGCGCCAACGTAAAATGCGAAATATGTGGCTCGGCCTGCAAACCATTGAGCACGACCACTTCCGAACCCCTGATTTTGTCCATTTCGGCAGGGGCGATATAGTTCGCGTCGGTGATGTAAGTAAAATTCTCGACCCGAAACCCAAACACAGGCAAACGGTAGTGCATTACTTGTATGGGCATAAACGGCACGCCTTCCGCCAAAAATGGCTGATTGTCAATTTCTTGAACAGTAATTTTAGGAATACCAGGGTATTTTTCTTCCGCAAAAATGTAGGCAAATTCGCGTTTGAGCTGCGCCACTACGCGCGGGTGCGCATAAACGGGCATGTCCATTTGTTGTTTGAAATTATAGGCACGCACCTCGTCGAGGCCTGCGGTATGGTCTTTGTGTTCGTGCGTAAAAAGCACGGCATCAAGCTGCCCGACACGTTCGCGCAACATTTGTTGGCGAAAATCTGGGCCGGTATCTATCACAAAATTTTTGCCTTGCGTCTCTATCATGACCGACGTGCGAAGGCGTTTATCTCTGAAATCCAGCGAAGTACAAACAGGACAGTGGCAAGCAATCACGGGTACGCCTTGCGAAGTGCCTGTTCCTAAAAAAGTAATTTTCATGGCGCATTACATGGCAGCTTTATGACGGCTACCGCAACAAAGATGAATAAAAGCGTTTTTACAAAAAAATAGAATTTCAATATTTAGGTTCTTATGGATTGATTAATTCACCAAGATTGAATATTTGATTGATTTATTGTTAAAATTCAATACTCTGACAAAACACTAAACACACATAGAATAATTCCCGCAACTTTCTTTGACCTGATTTTTACCACAATTTGTTTAATATTGAGGTCTGGAACGGAAATAGTGATTTTGCAGGGCTAATATTTTTGATAAAAATCAATGTTTTTGTTTGATTAACTAATTGATAATTACATTATTTGAAAGTAAATTATCTTGTTTCTGTTCTTTTATTTTTGTACTGTTTTCTCAAACGATATTTTAAATATTCTATTATTTCAGCTATGAATCAATCGCAACGTATCGCCGTCATTACGGGAGCAACTTCGGGCATTGGCTTGGCTACGGCGCAAGCATTTGCCGCGCAGGGCATCAACCTTATTTTGTGTGGCCGTCGCGCCAACCGTCTGCAAAGCATCAAACAAGAGCTTTCGCAGCAAGTGCAAGTACAAACGCTTTGTTTTGATGTGCGCGACCGTGCCGAAGTAACAAAAGCCTTTGAATCGCTTCCAGAGGCTTGGCAAAACATTGATATTCTGATAAATAATGCAGGAAATGCACACGGACTTTCGCCTATTCAGGACGGCGACTTGGACGACTGGGACGCGATGTTAGATATTAACGTGCGAGGATTGTTATACGTGAGCAAATCCATCATTCCGACAATGGTAAACCGCCAAAGCGGACATATTGTCAATATTGGTTCGATTGCGGGGCGTGCAGCCTACCCGAACGGCAACGTGTATTGTGCTTCCAAAAGTGCGGTAGCTTCGCTTACGGAAGGAATGCGCCAAGACCTCAACCCTTACGGCATCAAAGTAACGGCCATAGACCCTGGTATGGTCGAAACGGAATTTTCGTTGGTGCGCTTCAAAGGCGATGAGGCACGCGCCGACGCTGTTTATAAAGGACTTACGCCGCTTTCGGCTGCCGATGTAGCCGACGCGATTTTGTATGCCGTAACCAGACCCGCGCACGTGGTGGTTGCCGATATGTTGCTGTTGCCGACGGCGCAAGCCAGTGCGACCATCGTGAAGCGTCAGTAAATAACAATTCCTTTTTGGGGTAAATGATTGATACTGAATCTAAATTATAAGATTAATTCTAAAAAAAATGCCGCTAAAAATACTCCACACTGCCGACTGGCACATAGGCCAGATGTTTTACGATTATGACCGTACCGCCGAACACGCACATTTTTTGCAATGGCTCACGGCAACCATTGAGGCGCAGGGCGTGGACGTGCTCTTGGTCAGTGGCGATGTGTTCGACGTGGCCAATCCGTCGGCGGTGGCGATGGGGCTTTTTTATGATTTTCTGGATAAATGTACGCTTCAAAATCCTGATTTACAGATAGTCATCACGGCAGGAAATCACGATTCGGCTTCACGATTGCAAGCTCCGCACGCGCTTTTGTCGCGCTTCCGCACAAGTATTGTGGGGCACGTGGTGCGCGATGCTGACGGCCATATTGATTTTGATAAACTCCTGATTCCTTTGCAAGACCGCAGCCGCCGCACGCAGGCTTGGTGTTTGGCTGTGCCGTATTTGCGTGTGGGCGACTATCCGAGCCATTCCACCAAATCCACTGACTACGCCGCCGACGTGGCCGACGTATATACGCAAGCCTATCAATTTGCGCTTTCGCGCCGCGCGTCTGGGCAGGCCATTGTGGCGATGGGACATTTGCATACGGCTGACGCGCAGGTACTTACCGACGACAAAAGCGAACGGCTCATCATGGGAGGCGTGGAATGTGTTTCCGCCGCCGCCTTTGATACGGGACTGGCTTACACGGCATTAGGCCATATCCACAAAGCCCAAAAAGTGGCTGGCCGCGACAATGTACGTTATTCGGGAAGCCCTTTGCCTATGTCTTTTTCCGAAATAAATTACAAACATCAGGTCGTAATACTGGAGCTGGACGGGGAAAAATGCACGCGCATTGAGCCGCTCGAAATACCTGTGTTGGTGGAACTAAAACGCGTGCCGCAGCAATATGAGCCACTGGCCGATGTGTTGGAAAAATTGGCCGATTTGCCCGAAAAAACAGACGAAAATACGGCGTTGCCGTACTTGGAAATACGCGTGCGTTTGGATGCGCCAGAACCTGCTTTACGCCACAAAATAGAAACCGTTTTGGAAAATAAAGCCGTGCGATTGGCGCGAATTGATGCCCGTACTCAAAGTATTTCCGAACAAAACAATCTGGCAATCAGTAGTTTTGATGAGCTAAAGAATTTGCAACCGCACATCCTTTTTGAAAAAGTGTATCAGAAACAATACGACCAGTTGCCGCCTGCCGAAATCGCCGAACTTTTTGAGCAAGTTTGCAGAGAAATTAACGAAACCCAAGCCTAACACACCATGAAAATACTCGCCATTCGCCTCCACAATTTGGCCTCTTTGGAAGGCACAACCACCATAGATTTTACGCAAGAACCGCTACAATCAGCGGGCATTTTTGCCATTACGGGACAGACGGGCGCGGGCAAATCCACGATATTGGATGCGCTGTGCCTGGCACTGTTCGGCAAAACGCCGCGCCACGACAAAGCCCGCGAAACAGGCGTAACATTGCCTGACGGCACTGGGCAAGGCGACGCACGCAATATTTTGCGCAAAGGCACAAGCGAATGTTTTGCGGAAGTGGATTTTGTGGGCGTAGAAGGCGGCCAATACAGGGCGCGTTGGGCGGCTCGCCGTGCCAAAACGGGGACGTTGCAAGCCGATACCATGTTGCTTACCAACTTGGCCGATGGCGTGCATTTTCCCGAAAAAAAGAAAGAAACACAAAAGCGAATCGAACAACTGGTAGGCCTTAGTTTTGAGCAATTTACGCGCTCGGTACTGTTGGCGCAGGGCGATTTTACGGCTTTCCTGAAGGCGGACAAAGACGAGAAATCCGCGTTGCTCGAAAAGCTCACGGGTACGGATATTTATTCGCAGGTTTCTATCAAAATATATAAACATCATACGCAACATAGTGACCAATTAGACCTACTTAAAGCCCGCAGCCAAGAAATCCAGTTGCTGGATTCGGAGCAAAAACAGGTGTTGGAGGCGCAAAAAACGCAGCTTTTGGCGCAAATAAAAGAACTGGAACAGCAAAAAACACAGCTTGAAAGCCAACAAATTTGGTACAAAACCGCCCACGAACTCGAAAACGGTTTGACGCAAGCCACCCAAAAACTCGAATTGGCGCAGGCGCAATGGCAGGCGATGGCCTCCGAAACGCAACTTTTGGCGTTGGTGGAATCGGTACAAACGGCCAAGCCGCTTTTGGATAATCGCCTGAAAGCCAACCAACAAGCCGAACGAATCGGCCAAGCGTTAAGTCAAGCGCAAAGCAAAGCCGCGACGTTGGCCGCGCAAGCGCAAGCCCTCCAAACACAGCAGCAAGCCGCGCAAGCGCATTATACCCAAGCGCAAAAGGAACAGCAGGCTGCCGCCGAGCCACTTGGCGAAGCACGCGCTTTGGATGCGCTGCTCACCGAACACGAAAATACGCTTTCGCAAGCCAAAGCAGCCCAAGAAACATTGCTTACGGAGCAAGAAAATAACGCAAAAACCATTGCGGCAGCAGAAGAAAAAGTAAAAATGATGCTGCAAAAAATAGAAGAAAAAAATGCGTGGATTGTGGGGAATAAAAACCGCGAAAATGTAGCCGATAACGACGGACTTATTACGTCCAAATTGGAACAGGTGGGCAAACTACACCAGCAACAAATCACGCAAAATAATGAATTATTAAGGCTGAAAAAAAACTTAGAAAATGTACCTAATTTATCACAATTACAAGCAGAAATACAAAAATATGAATCCGAAATTAAGGAAAAACAAAAAGAAATAAATGCGTTAGAAAAACAGGTTAAAAATATTGATTTTCAGCAATTAAAAGCGGAAGAGAAAGCCAAAAATCAAACCAAAGAATTGTTGATTAAGGCGGAAAATATTTGGCAAAAACGTTATTCTTTCCAGAAAAATAAACAAGAAATAGCCGACAAAGTAGCCGAAAATGCGCAGGCAATTGCCCAAGCACAAAAGCAGTTGGCCGCCACGATGCCAGCCTACGAGCAAGCGCAAGCCGCCGAAGCGCAAGCCCAAAAGATTTTGGAAGCGGCACGCCTTGCCGCCAGCCCCACCACTGAGCAGTTACGCGCACACCTGACCGACGGCACGCCTTGCCTTGTGTGCGGAAGCGTGCATCATCCTTACGCGGAAAGTAGTCCCGTAGTTTTGCAAATATTTGATACATTGGAAGTTGAGTTGAAAAAATGCAAAACGGCTGTGCTGAATTTGCAACAACAAAAGGCCGATTGCGAAGCACGACTCAAAACCCTTGTCCCCGAACAAGAAAGCCTACAAACGCGTCTTGCGACATTGGAACAAGAAGCGGTACAACTTCAAACGCAGTGGCTGCCGCTGGCGCAAGCCTTGGCCGTGCAAGAAGCTGACCTTTCGGAAAACTACTGGCAAACCCAAACACTTGTCGTCAGTTCAGATTTGGAAAAAATAGAAAATCAGCTACAATTTTTCTTAGAAAAACAAGAAAAATTAACGCAAGCAAAAGAGGATTTGAGGCAAACCGAAAAGCAATTACAAACCACACAATTAAGAGCGCAAAACGTAGAGAGTGAAATCGAAAATTTGAATCTACAAATCAATAATGCAACCGAAAAAATTGCGGGTTTTGAGGAAGAAATAGAAGGCATACAAAGAGCTTTATCAAAATATTTTGTGTCGGAAACTTGGTTTGATAATTTTATTCAAAATCCTACAAATTTTATTGAGCAAATAAAACAATTTGCCAAAAAATGGAAAGATGCCAAGCGAGAAGTAGAAGACTTGGAAAAACAACTTGAACAGCAAGAATTTGAGCTAACGCAATACAAACTCAACACCGAAAGCATAGCCAAAAAATACAACGAGGCCGTAACGCATACGTTTAAGTGCCAGAAAAAACTATCTGATGCACTAGAACAACGCCAAAATTTGTTTGGTGGGCAGCCTGTGGCACAAGTGGAAGCCGATTTGCGGCAGCGCGTGAGCCAAGCCAAAACCGCTTGGGAGCAAGCCCAAAACCGCTACGATGCGGCGCATTTGGAGCAGGTGCAAGCCGACCAAAATACGCACAATTGGCAGCAGCAACAGGCGCAAATCGTGGCCGAAATTGCCGACCTCGAAACTCAAATTACGGGCTGGTGCGCTGATTATCAGTCCAAAAATACAACTGAAATGAATGCCGAAAAATTGGCCGAGTTGCTGGGACATTCCGAGCAATGGCAGCAGCAGACGCGCCAACGCCAGCAGCAGGCCAGTGAGCAGTTGCGCGATGCCCAAACCGTCCTGACCGAACGCCAGCAGCAACAGGAAAAGCATTTGCAAGCCAAAAACACCGCATACACAGAAGAAGAACTCCAAGTGTTACATGCGGAAAAAGTGGCAGAAATCGGGCAAGTACAGACCCAACGCACAGAAACCGAATTGCTTTTGCGCCAAAACGAAGAAGCCGAAAAACGCGCAGGTGATTTGAGGCAAAAAATTGATAACCAGATGATTGTATCCGAAAAATGGGCAAAACTTAACAGCTTGTTGGGGAGTGCAGACGGTAAACGCTTCCGACAAATTGCCCAAGAATATACACTGGATATTTTGCTGGGCTACGCCAATGTGCACCTGAATGAACTGACGAGCCGTTACAGACTTTCGCGCACGAAAGAGGCTTTGGGCTTGCAGGTACACGACCAAGACATGGGCGACGAGGTGCGTTCGGTGCATTCGTTGTCGGGTGGCGAGTCGTTTTTGGTGTCGTTGGCTTTGGCGTTGGGGCTGGCTTCGCTCTCGTCCAATCGCATGAAAGTGGAGTCGTTGTTTATAGACGAGGGTTTTGGTTCGCTCGACCCCGTTACGTTGGCTGTGGCGGTGGACGCGCTGGAACGTTTGCACAATCAGGGGCGAAAAGTGGGTATTATTTCGCACGTGCAGGAGCTTACCGAACGCTTCCCCACGCGCATACACGTCTCCAAGCAGCGCAACGGCAGAAGCCGCGTAGAGGTGCTTTCGTACTAAAATACGGCCTTAACATTGCAAATTGCGGGCTTTTATCAAGAATTTAGCGCAATGGCAGCGTTTTTCCCTTAGCTTTGCCCATTGATTCGCAGAAAAAATATGATGTCAAAAGATAGAGCGTATTGGATAAGTCAGGCAGGCGGCTGGGGCGCGTATGGCCTGATTGTGGCCACTTATTATATGTATGTTTTGGGCGATAGCCTCCATTTTGGATTGCGCGAATTGGTGTCTATTTTGCTAATGTGCGTTTTTGGATTTGTGATTACGCACTTGTTTCGGGCGGTGGTCAAATATTGGAATTGGGTAAAATTGCCGTTAATACGCCTCATTCCGCAAGTGCTGATAGCCAATATCGTGATGGGGGCGGCGTATGTTACACTGTCTTCAATTTCTGAACGCGTTATCGGGATTAGTGAGCAATTAGACTTTCAATGGAATATTATTTTTGTGGCCATGTCCAATGCTTCACTGATATTTTTGCTGTGGTCGTTGGCGTATTTTTCTATGTATTTTTTTAGAAATTATAAACAAGAAGAAATAGAACGCTTGAAATGGGAAGGTGCTATTAAAGACTTTGAACTCAATAAGTTACGCTCACAACTTAATCCGCATTTTATGTTTAATGCGCTCAATGGAATTCGGTCTTTGGTGGACGAAGACCCCAATCGTGCCAAAACCGCCATTACCCAAATGTCTAATATTTTGCGTAATTCGTTGCTGGCCGACCGCGCCAAAACTGTTACGCTGGGCGAAGAATTACGCACCGTAAACGACTACCTAAATCTTGAAAAATTGCGCTATGAGGAGCGTATGTGCGTGGCCACACACATCGACGAGGGCACGTTGGGCGTGCAAGTACCGCCCATGATGATACAAACCATCGTAGAAAATGCCATTAAACATGGCGTTTCCAAGCAAGTAAGCGACGGTTTCATTGACCTGACCACTTACACGGATAAAAATATGTTGGTGATAGAGATACGCAATTCGGGGAATTTGGGGCAACCCGACTCCAACTCGACGGGCTTCGGGATACTGAACACGCGCCAACGTTTGGAGCTTATTTACGGCGTGCGTCAGGCAACGTTTGATATTTTGCAAGAAAAAGAAGGCGTAGTATTGGCAAAACTGCAAATCCCGACAAAATTGCAATAAACCGCACATTTTCAATTTTTTAGCAAAAAAAATTTATCTGTAAAAAATATGCTTTTTGAGCAAATAACAGGTTTTGAGGATTTGAAACAAACGCTTACGCAAGCCATTTCGCGTGGGCAAGTGGCGCATGCGCAGTTGTTTGTGGGAGCAGAAGGAACGCCCGTTTTGCCGTTGGCGTTGGCTTATGCCACGTACCTGAATTGCCAAAACCGCCAGCCGCAGGACGCTTGCGGCGTGTGTGCTTCGTGCCAGAAATACGCCAAACTCGTACACCCAGACTTGCATTTGGTGTTTCCAGTGGCGGGCACAGCCAAAATAACCAAAGACGTAACTTCCGAGAAATTCTTGGCCGATTTTCGCCGCTTCGTGGCCGAGCAGCCTTACGGCAATATGCAGGACTGGGCGAGCTTTTTTGGGGCAGAAAATAAGCAATTAAATATTGGGGTAGAAGAAAGTCGCAACATTGTACGCGTGCTCTCGCTGAAGGCTTACGAGTCGCCATATAAAGTCCTAATCATTTGGTTACCAGAACTAATGAATATGCAGGCTTCTAATGCCATTCTGAAGATTTTGGAAGAACCACCCGAAAAAACCTTGTTTTTGTTGGCCAGCAACAGCCGCGAAAAACTCATGGCCACGATTTTGTCGCGCACCCAAATTGTGGGCGTGCGGCCTTTCGACAACGACGAAATTGCCGTGTATTTGGAACAAAAAGCAGGTGCAAGCCATACGCAAGCCCAGCAGTTGGCCGCGCTGTCGGAAGGCAGTATGCAAAGGGCTTTGCGGCTGCTCAACGAACCGACTTCCGACCATTTTGTGGCGTTTCGGGACTGGGTAAGGCTGTGTTATGGTCGTCGTATTCAGCAGGTAGTCGAGCAAACCGACGAGTTTCAGAAGTTGGGGCGCGAAGGCCAAAAATCATTTTTCTTGTACGCGTTGCATTTGGTGCGCGAAGCGTTGGTTTGGCGTTTGGCAGGCGATGCGCTGATACGTTTGCCCGAAGCGGAAGCTGAATTTATCCGTAATTTTTCGCCTTTCGTGGCCGACGACAACGTACAAGAAATGGTGCGTTTGCTTTCCGATGCTTGTTTTCATATAGAGCGCAACGCCGCCGCCAAAATCGTGTACTTGGACACTTCTCTGAAAATGATGGGCTGTTTGGAGGCCGTCAAGCAGCGAAAAGAATAGCGTTTTTAGGTGGTATTGTGTTTGTGGTCTGTGTCTTCACAGACCACAATAATATTCCTTTGCGTTTCTGTGCCAGAAATGATATATTGCTTTTTGTATCTCATTCTATTTTTATGAAAAACCTACTACAACGCTACGGCCTACTTTTGGGCGCGGTGGCCGCCGCCATTATTTTTCACCTTTTTTGGGAAAAACAAATCAATAACATACTGGTAAACAATGTATTGATGTTAGTGCAGTCGTCTGCAACCAACGATTTTATTTTTATCGGGGTAATCTTGCTGGCTACTGGTGTGTTGGTATCGCGGGTTGTTCGCCGCTATGTTCCTTCCGACCGTCAGAGCTTTGTGGCTTTGGTGTTGCTGTGTTTTTATGTGTATTATCGCTTGGACGGAACAGTTTGGAAATTTCAACATTTTACTTTTGCCGAAAACATTAAATACGCTGATGCGCTGGCTGGCGTGTTGTGGTTACAAGTGCTTTTATGGATATTGTCGTATAATTATCAATCATTTTTGGGTGTAAAAATAATTTTACTGTTTAAAAATATAAAAACATTTTTAAACAAATCTTTACATGTAATTTATGTCTATTATAGATTTATACGCCGTAAAATAAATAAAAAAATTAGAAGAAATCATATTCCTACATTACCTAATCAGTTTCCGAATGTCGCGCCGATTTTAGATGATTTGCCGCTGGAAGATGGAGGCGATACGTTGGGCTATGGTACTTATGCTCAGCAAATTGCCCAGAAAATACACGTTACGACGGCCTCCAAACGCGCCATTGCCATCGGCGTACATGGGCAATGGGGTTCGGGCAAAACCTCGTTTATGAATTTGCTCAGAACCGAGCTTAAAAAAGAGAATTATATACTCTTGGATTTTGCGGCTTGGAACAGCCAAACACCGCAAGCCATTGTGCAGGATTTTTTCCAGACTTTGCAGGCCGAAATGAGCCAATACCACGACCAAACAGCCTCTTTGCTGACCAATTACGCCAACCAATTGGTAAAGCTCAAAGACAATCCCACCACCCAAATCATACAAAGTGTGTCGGCGGCTTTTACGGGCTTTGAGTCCACGCAACAGCTACACGAGCGCATCAACGATTCCATAGCGCGTATTGGCCGCAAAATCATGATTTTTATAGACGATTTGGACAGGCTCGACAAAGCCGAAATCGTGGAAGTATTGCGCCTGATTCGCAATACCGCCAACTTCCAAAATACCTTTTTTGTGGTGGCCTACGACCGCGATTATATCGTCAATGCTTTAGAAAAAAGTGATTTTCATGGTGCCGCTCAATACCTCGAAAAAATATTTCAATTAGAAATTAATTTGCCCGCGTATGAGAGAGATGTGTTGGTAAATGTTTTTTTTGAAAAATTAAAACATAGTTTTAGTTATAATGAATATTATATTGAGAATGATTTATTGATTTTATCTAAAAATATAAATATTAGAAGTAAGCTTAAGCAATATCTAAATTCACTTAGAGATGTTACAAGAGTTGTCAATAGTATATCATTAAATATAGCGAATATTTACAATGATGTTAATTTAAAAGAATTTATATTTATTGAATTTTTGCGTATGAAAGATATTGTTTTATATAAAAGTATTTTTTGGAATATATCAGAGCATTTAAAAGAAGATAATGATAGTAATGGCCGTCCATATTATTCAATTAAATTACAAGAAAATAATAGATATGATATTGTTGCGTATGCAATATTTAAAGAATTATTCAGTAAAAATGAAACGCACATAATATTTAACTATAATCCTAATTCTATTATATATCCAAGTAAATTTCATAGATACTTTGGGTATCGAGTATTAAAAGGAGAATCAATATTTGAAGTAAATAAAATGAGAGATTTTTCTGTTGATATTTATTTGCAGAATATAGAAGATTTATTAAATAAGTATGGACGTATAGCTCACAATACTCTTTGTGAATATTTTGAAATTATAGATAATATCCAAAACATTGATGATTTAGAAAAGATAATTCGTGCTGTTTTATTAATTGCACGAAAAAATAACGATGGTTTTAGTAAAATATGGGAGTATGATAATATAAATAATATACTCTACAAATACGCAAAAAGTAATAATATTGATAAATTAAAAGATTTATTTTTAGAAATATTTAGTAATACAGAATATGATGGTATTGTAGAATCTGGTTATATTCGGCATATTTTTAAATATAAATATTTTTTACTTATTGAAAAAGATATTTTTTCTAAAGAAGAATTGTTAAATATAATAGTCAAACATCTGCAAAGATACTTAGAAAGTGTAGCAGAGCATAAGCGTCATGATGATACAATTGTATCGTTGTTTTATTCTTGTTTTTATTATAATGAAACTAACACGAAAGTTATTTATGAGCCTGCCAAGAAAATCTTACAGGATTATATTATCAATAAAAATCTTGACAATTTTATCTTAGATTCTATTGAAAAAAATAGAAAACATGCTGGTACTATTTTTTATAATTATGGGAATTGTGGATATGATGGAGTAATACATGAAGAAGAATTCTTATCAAGGATTTTTGCTCAAAAAGATAAAGGGTGGAAATATATAGAAGAGTTTGAAAAATTTTATAATGCGATAAAAGCAAATAATTTTGAACCTATTGCATTTAGATTTGATACTATTCCTACTAATCAAATTCTCAAAAATCACGCGACTTATTTAGATACAGAATAATTCCTATTTTATTAAGCAATAATTTATCCGAATGAATAAAAAAAGGTCTGCATGATTTTAAACCTTATAGGTTTTCAAAACCTATAAGGTTTGGCTAAAAAAGATAGTTGTAAATAATAAAAACAGCTATTTACACCGACAAACGTATCAGGTTGAGCATAGACATGGCCGTCAGGTGGCGGTTAAGGCCGCGCTCGGCAGTGAGTTGCAATTTTTTGGTAATGGTGCGGTGCTGGTCGGCGTAGGCAATCCAGATAGTCCCGACGGGGGCTTCGTCGTGGGGCGTGGCAGGTCCCGCAATCCCCGTACAGGCTACACCAATATCCGTTTGGGCAAGGCGACGTGCATTTTCGGCCATTTCTTTTACTACCTGCTCGCTCACTACGCCGTGCGCCTGTATTACTTCGGGTTTTATTCCCAAAACACTGCTTTTCAGCTCTGTGACATAGCACACAAAACTCCCTTTGAAATAACTGCTACTGCCCGCCACATTCGTAATCATGGTGGCAAACTGTCCGCCTGTGCAGCTTTCGGCGGCGGCCAGCGTCAGGCCTTTTTGTTTGAGCAAACGCCCTACGGCTTCTTCTATTTCCACATCGTCGGCGGCGTAGGCGTGCTGTTCGAGTAGCGGCAAAAGCGCGTCTATTTGCGCCTGCATTTCCGTTTCTAAAACTTGCGCATCTGCTCCCGTACCCGTTAGGCGGAGTTTTACTGCGCCCGCCGATGGCAAATAGGCCAGTTTCAGGTAGGGCGGCAGGGCATCTTCCCACGTTTCTATTTTCTGGGCGATGGCCGACTCCGCGTAGGCGATCGTCCGAACTATTTTGTGTTGAATGGCAGGGAGTTGGAAGGTTTCTTTGAGCTTCGGCAACACGCCCGTATTCATGATTTGTTTCATCTCGTAAGGCACGCCCGGCATCGAAACAAACACTTTTCCGTGTTCGGCAAACCACATGGCTGGGGCTGTTCCTACGGGATTTTTGACGTAAATCACCCGCGACGGCAACATAGATTGTAGGCGTGTCAGTTCGTTGAGGGTGCGGCCTCTGCTGGCCATGAGTGCGGCCAAATCGGCTTCGGCTTGTGGGTTGAGCAGGAGTGTATCGCCAAAATATTCGGCCAGTGTTTTCTTGGTAATATCGTCTTTGGTGGGGCCGAGTCCGCCCGTAATCAGGATTACATCGGCGCGTTGCTCTGCAAGGCGCAAGGCTTGGACAATGTGTTGGGCATCGTCTCCGACGGCAGTCCGGTGTACCACACGCACGCCAATAGCCGCCAAGCTGGCACTCATCCATTGCGAATTGGTATCGGTGATTTGTCCGAGAAGAATCTCGTCGCCGATGGTGATTATTTCTGCAAAGATACTTTTCATGTAGCTTGATGTTTGGTAATCAATATGTTGTTTTTGATTTGCGTGCCAAATGCCAATGTTATGACATTTGGCACGCCCAAACCTACAAATATTTTATGGCTTTGCAAGCACTTCTTGCGGCTTGAAATTGGGTTGCTGCTGTAGCCACCAGTTCAGGTGTACGGCTGGCCAAAACGCCCACGCTTCCGCCCAAGATTGGTTGTCGGTGGCCACGAAATCTTCAAAACGTTGCTTTAGGTCTTTGCCATCAAAATACGGATTGGCAAGGAAAGACGACGTACTCATTTGCGAGAGCATCCAATCTTTAAGGCCGCCTCTGAACCAATCCACGATAGGGGCATTAAACCCGATTTTAGTACGATTCAGGCGAATGAAGTCAGGCAAAATGCCGTTCATGGCTTCGCGCAGTACGAGTTTTGTATAACCTTTGCCGATTTTGGATTGAGCAGGAAGCGAAAAGATAAATTCCACAATTCTATAATCCATAAACGGCATACGGCATTCGATACCGTGCGCCATAGAGCAGCGGTCGTATTGCTGCAAAATAGCAGGCAACGGATTGAAAAAAAATTGGTTAAAAAGTGATTTGTCTATGGGTGTGCTAATAAACGCAGGTCGGTCTATGGCAGGTTTTAGTACGTTAGATAAATTATTTTCGGCCAGATCTTGTACTTTCAAAATGCCCATATTGCGCAGAATCTTGCCTGCTTGTAGGCGCGGCCAAAGCAGTATTTGTCGGAAATGCTGGCGCAAAATGCGTTGTTTCGCTTTCTTGACGTTGCGCTTTGAGCTAACTTGCTTGCTTTCGCCCTGATGCTGATAGGCCTCGATTATTTCATCAAACCAATGCCAATCATGTTGGGCAAGGGCAGTGCTAAGAGCTTCGTGTATAGGCTGATAGCCACCAAGCATTTCGTCGGGGCCTTGCCCATCGAGGGTTACGGTAATGCCTTTGCTACGAATATGTTTGTAGAGTTTCCAGATAGGGAAAAAGGCCAGTGCATGCATGGGACCATCGCAAGAGTGCATGGCTTCTTCTAACTCGGCAATAGTAGGTTCGGTAACATTGCATACTTCTAAGCTCAAATCGAGTGTTTCGGTCAGGCGCAAGGCTTGGTCTTTTTCATCTAACGGCGTGCCTTCAAAACTGGCACAAAAACCGATGTGCTTGTAATTTTGGGCGTATTGTGCATCTAAAGTCCCGCTGGCGGTATTGAGTTGATTGATGACTGCCGTAATACTGCCACTGTCCACGCCCCCCGAAAGGCACGTAGCTACGGGTACATCGCTGCGCAAGCGCAATTTGCAGGCATCAAAAATAAGTTCGCGTAAGTGCAGTGCTTGCGCCTCCAAAGTGGCAGGTACGTGAACCTGACGCAAAAAATACCATTGTTCGATGGTCATTTGGCCTTGTGGATCAAGCTTGATGCAATGGCCTGCGGGTAAGGTATAGATTTTTTCTAAATATGTCTTGCCTGAGCCATGCGCATCAAAACCACCTTTGGCCAAATTTTCTACGGCCTCTTTGCAAGGGCTGATGCTTGGTTGAAGTTTGGCGATGGCTTGTACTTCTGATGCCCAGATAAATTCTTGATTTTCAAAGCTATAATACAAAGGTTTGATGCCGAAGCGGTCGCGTGCCAAGAAAAGCTCGTCGGTGTGTGTGTCGTAAATAGCCAAAGCCCACATACCGTTGAAGCGGTGTAGCATTTCTTTGCCCCACACCTCATAGGCACGAAGTATTACCTCTGTGTCCGAGTCTGTTACAAATTCAAGATTATATTTTTTATTAAGCTCTTCTCTTATTTCTATGAAATTAAAAACTTCGCCATTGAATACAATATGAAAACGTTGCTCCGCTGTGGTCATGGGCTGTGAGCCAGCCTCACTAAGGTCTAAAATAGCTAATCGTCTGTGCCCTAAAGCAATAGTGTTGTTGTTGTTAAACCAAATGCCTTGTCCGTTCGGCCCGCGATGAGCAATGGCATTTGTAAGTGTTTGTATTGCTTCTGTTGGGACAGCCAGTCCGTTATAATGGGCAATACCTGAAATTCCGCACATAAAGAAGTATTGGTAGTGTAAATGTGTGTGATGTAATTAATTACAAATTTGGAGAGCTTGTTTTCAAAAAAAGAACCACAGCCTTGAGATATATTAACTGTGGTTCTTTTGGGGAGTTTGTATTATTTTTTAACTTTTAGTTTGTCATTAATTTTGGCTAATAATGCCTCTGTTTCAGCTGTGTCTTCGCCTGCTTTTTTGCCTTTAGCGATGGCTTCTTGTGCTGTTTTCTTTGCTAGTGCAGATTTACCATTTTTGAATAGAATGCAAGCATAAGTGTCCAAATTGGCATATTCTGGTGAAATTTTGCAAGAAGATGCTGCCCATTGTTCGGCTTTCGCCATTACTTTCGCATCACTAATGTGTTCGTATGCGTCCCAAGCGATACTATTGAGTGCATAAGCATTTTTAGAAATGTATTTACTTACCAAATTGCTCGCTACTTCGTCGTATTTAGCCCAATTCTGTTTGTGTTTTAGCACTACTAATTCGAGCTGAATTAGGGTCATATCTGTTTCTTTATCTTTGGCAAGATTCAGCGCAGAATATTCAGCAAATAATTTGTCGTAAGCTTCGGGAGTGCGTTCTACGGTACGCTCCAAAGCTTGCAAATACACTTGATTGATGCGTTTTTCTACTGATTCTTTGCCGTACAAGCTGGCGTATTTATCTCTGTTTTTGATAAAATACTGGAATACTTTTGAATTTAAATTTTCTTCCAAGTTCTTGATAATCTCCCAGTTGCTTGGTGTCGTGAATTCTGTTTCGGTAATGCTATTAAAGTAGTTTTCCGAAACTTTTTCGTAAGGAAGAGCAGCATCTGCCAAAGCCAACATATAAGCACTTGCTTTGGCGGCTTCGTTAGAAGCGGCCTCATATTGCTTCTTAATGGCTTCAAAACGCGCATCTGGATTCAGTGCCGTTTGGCCGAGTTTTACAAAATCTGAGGCATTACGAAAACCTGCCACACGGTGCAAAATATTTCCTTCTGCGCTGATGTACAGTAAGTTCGGGTATGCGCGTACTTCGTACTTTTTAGCAAGATCAAGGCCTTCGCCTTTTTCCATGTCCGATTTATAGCACACAAAGTTTTTGTTGTAATAAGCGGCCACCGTGTCATTGGTAAATACGCTTCTGGCCATGGCTTTGCACGGGCCGCACCAAGTCGTATAAGCGTCCATGAAAATGGGCTTGCCTGTTTGCTTAGACTTTTCTAGCACTTGTGCAAACGTACCTGTTTCAAACGCAATGCCTTTTTGAGCAAAACTGCTGATACTCAGCAATAAACCTGCTCCTAATACAAAACCTTTTCTTAATGTTTCTTGAATCATCTTGAGTGCAATTTGTAATAAAAATAAACTCAAATATATGTACGATAATCGCAAAAACAAATAGCCAATATTACACTTTTGCAAATAAAAAAGCTGTGATTACATTTTTGGTAGTAAGCACAGCTTTTTTATAGAAAATTTAATCCGAATTAGCGATAATCGTCGCTGAGCTTAAAGCGCAACAAACGGCCATTGCCCGCGTCGGCTACGTATAAAGTTCTGTTAAAATACGCCACCGACTTGGCATGACGGAACTGTAACACGCTGTTGCCCGTCCCACCAAATGACACTTTTTGCAACTTAGTGTAAGTACCAAACGGTACACCTTCGTAACCCGTGTTCGTGAATTGGTACAAGCTGTCGCGGTCTATTACAAAAATATAGTTTTTGCTGTCGCCGCTATAGGTTACGCCATACGGTTTGCTAAAGCGTTTGGGCATATAGAAGAATCCACTTGCTTTGGTCGTATCGCCATAATCGAAGTATTTAACCGAATAATCCGTTCCGTTTTCGGTGGCATTTACCTCAATGTATTGCACTTGTAGCGTGCGGCTCGTGTCCAGAGACGTAACGATAAAATCTTCTTTCGTACCGCTCGGCAGTGAGTAAGACTGTGGCGGTTTGGCCAGCGTCGTGATGTCGAAAGGCGAAGTAAAGAAGTTGGTTACACTCGAACCGCCCAATCCTTGCATCGAAATTGGCGAAACGAAATTATCATTTTTGTCAAACAACAAAACGGCATCGTCTGGCCCTCCGATTTTTTGCGGATTGTTATCCGAACCCGTGCGCGTAACGTAATAACGATTGTCGTACAAAACCGCAATGCCATTCAAGCTAACACCATTCAAATACGTTGGGTTGGTAGGAGAGCTTTTGTTATAGTAAAACGGGTGACGAATTTGGCGCGTAATACGAGCCGTATTCAGGTCTAAAACCGTATTATTATTCTCTCCGCTTTTCTTCATATCAATACGATAGATGGAGCTAAGCGAATAGCTTTGCCCGTTAATCACGGTATCGAATCGGCCAATAGCCAACAAATCCAAACGGCGGTCTTGGGTTACATAAGTAACGTTAGGCACGCCCGTAAAACGGCCTACTTGGTTGCCTGCCTCATCGAAAGCCACGATAGCCTGCGCCGAATCGACCACATAAATCAGGTTGTCGAAACCCGTAGCCACTTGCACAGGACGCGTAAAGCCTTTTATTTCAGGCAAAACAGGCACATACGCCACGCGGCTGGCACTTTGGTCGGGAATGTCAATGAACGAAAGGTCTGTTTTTTTGCCAAAAAAGCCATCACAAGCCGAAAGCGCAGCCATCGAACCGCCCATTAGCAAAGCCAAATATTTATTTTTTATAAAATTCATCTTCTTCTAAATCAAAATTGTTTGGTCAAATTATTGTGCTGCTGGGGCAGGAGTGGGGTCGGTGGCTGGTTTGCCAAGCGTAAACGAAACACCCACGCTGTGCATAAAGCCCAAGTAATCCGTAGGGTTGGCACCGTAATCAATGCGCAACAAATGATAACCCACACGCTGACGGTAACCTACGCCAAAACTAGGCCATTTTTCGCCTTTTACGTTGATTTTCGCGCCAGTGCGTGCAAAAAATAGATCATTCCACGAATATTCTACGCCCAAACGGATGTTTTCGGCGTTGTCGTTCGGGTGATTGAGTTGCACAGATGTAAGCAAAGAATGCGCACCATCTTGGTAAGGACGCATCGAAACTCCCATCTTGAAAAGCGTTGGTGCTGGGTACGATTCCAACGAAACACCGTTGCGGTTGTAGCTGTTGGGCAAGGTACTTCCTGCCAATTTAGAATCAGAACCAAAGTGTTGTAATACTGCTGAGAAGCGCAAGTCCTTGTAGTCGGTGCGATACATGAAACCCATGTCCACGGCGATGGTATTGGCTTTGTATTCGGCCAATTGCTCATGAATATATTTTCCGTAAATCCCGAAGCTAAACATCTGGGAAAGCGCACGCGCATAACCAAAACCTAACGCAGTGTTGGTGGCATAAAATTTCTCGCCAGTTCCGTCGGGTTGAAATTCGGTGCGCACGTCCATTGCTCCCGAACTCAGTACATTAGCCGACACCAAAAAGGCGTTGTATTCATTTTGAGCAATAATACCTGAAGCCAGCGAATGCGTAATGCCCGCGCCATAGCGCAAGCCCGACACGGCAAACGAAGTTGCTTTCAAATCGACGGCTGCGGCAGGGTTGTTGTAAATGCTGTATGCGTCGCCGTTGATGGCTGCACTTGCCCCCGACATACCCACAGAACGCGGATTTAAGTCGTTTTTCAGAAACGTAAGCCCCGAAATACCAGCACGTTGGCCACCCAAATTTGGAAAAATTTGTGCCTGACTTGCCGCTATTGTTCCCAGCGACAAACAAACCGAAAGTGTTAAAATTTTATAGTTCATTTCGTGTAAAATCTTCTGTTAAATCAATGAATCAGCCCTTAGAATGAGAAGCTCACACCGTACAAAATTTGGCGAGGCTGCATATAACGCGCAGGGTTGGTTGGAGGCAAACCGCTGCTTTGTGGGTTGGCATAAACTGGGTCGCGTTGCGTGTATGGCAATGCGTCGCCGTAGCTGTATGCTGTGCCTGTTACTGGGTTGATAATCTGTGCGTTTTTGTTATTGAAAATGTTATTAATTTCCACAGAAAGCGAAATAAATTGTTTTTTGCCAAAACGGAAATCACGTGTAATTTTCAAATCACTCCAGAACCATGCGCTACCAATTTTGCTATAAGGGTCTGTGTCAATAGATTCATATTTCGGACGACCTTGCAAATCGTAGCCAGCAAAACGTTGAGGCGTGTAGCGCAAACCAGATTTGTAAGTTGCACTCAAGAAGAAACGGAAACCTTTGAGCGGCACACCGAAAAATATTGCTGAAGTATCTGGCGTATAAATCAATGAACCTTTGAGGTCGAAAGGTCTGTCCCAAGCCAAATATTGTTCTTTGGTCGTGTTTACCGAACCGTTTTTCTCGATTTGTAAACGAGATTCTGCTGCCGTGTTCGATTTGCCCGTGGCCACTTGATAAGCCGCGTTGAAAGTAGCACGCAAGTTTTTGTTCAAACGGTAGTTTAACATTACTTCTAAACCTCTGATACGCGCGTAATCTTGGTTGATGGCAAAGGCGCGGCGCGTAGGGTCGCCCGTGAAAGTAAGGGTTCTATTTACGATAAAATCGAAATAATCTTTGTAGAAGGCCGTAAACGTAACGCCAAAATCGCGTGTGATTTGTGATTTGATACCCAATTCGTAAGACACGGCTACTTCTGGGTTCAGGTTCGGGTTACCCAAATCCGAGAGAGCCGAACGCGATTGGTATTTAGGATCAAGACCCGCATACACGAAGCGAGGGTGCGGCAAACGCATTGAGTGACCGTAATTGAAATACAATACATTGTTTTCGGTTACAGGGAACGAAACGCGCAATTTTGGTAGCAAACGCGCTTTCCAACGCAAGCCGAAAAGTTTAGTCGTTTGCTTTTTGTAATCATCTCTAACCGACTGAAGTACAAGGGCATCTGGATTATCTACGGCATCATCTGCAAATTTGCCAGGTGCCCAATATTCCAAACGCGTACCGATTACTGCCGAAATACCTTTGTAACGAATTTCGTCTTGTACGAAGAAACCGCCCGACGATGGTTTTACGTGCCACAAATCGCTGCTCGTACCGATGCTGCGCGAAGCAATGTAAGTACCATCAGGCAATTTGATAGGCGCACCCACCCAAGGGCTGCTCACGTCTGCCCATTGCAAATCTTGGTGTTTGTGCTCTTGGCCGAAGGTTACGAAATGGCGTTTGTTTGGCGAAAAATAATTGAATTTGTATTTAAGTGTAAGCTCATTTACATAGTGATCGTGCCACACGGTAGAAATACCGCCGTTGTTGTAAAGCCCGTCGCCAGGAAGAACGAATGAAGTATCTGAACCTGGGTTATAAACTACCACAGGGTTTGTAACGATAGAGGCAGGGTCATAAATTTTGTTGATTGTTTCGTCGCGGAACGCACGGCCATTGGCATCGGCGCGAAGGTTAGTAAACAAACGACCTACGGCCACATCAAGCGTTAAATTTTTATTGAGCAATTGTTGAAAATTCAAAACGCTCAAATTGCTGCGGTGCGTGTAAGTAGTGGCGTTGTCGAGGCTATTGGCAAAGCCGTATTGCAAACCTGGAGCCATGATATTACTAAAACCAACTACTTGCAGGGTGCGTGAGTTTTGGTTTACCAAAATACTGTGTTGGTTGGTAAACGAGATTTTAGAACCTCTGGCAATCTCGTAGCTCAACTTGAGTGTATGCGACCATTTGTTGTCTTGGCGCGGCGAGAATAATGTACTATCTGGCAGGATAGAACTTTTTAACTGATTGGCTGTAAGGCGATAATATTGGTCGCTTAGGCCTACGTTAAGGCTGGTAAAGAATTTAAGCTTTTTGTTGGTGAAAGGCACTGGACCACCAATCGCTAATTCCGCAATGTCAGTATTCCAAGCACTGCCTTTCATTTTATTGAAACCTAAATTGTCGCGTTGCCAGTTGCCATATACTTTGAGTTGGTCGCCGCCTTCTTTGATTTTGGTAACGATAATACCTGAAGTGCCGTTGTATTCGGCATCCGAACCGCCCGTAATCACGGCCAAATCTTGTACCGAACCGCTGGAAACTTCCGTACCGAAACCCGTACCCGCCAATGGATCTTGCGCGTTTACGCCGTCCACTACGAATTGGGTTTCATAGACACGACCGCCGCGAATTTGCAGACCGTCTGGCGACTGCGAAACACCCGCTTGCATGGCCACAACGCCTTGCACGTTGCGCACGTTCATTTCTTTGATGTCGGCAGAAGTGATACGAACTTCGCTTTTGCCACTTTCCAAATCTACGACGTTTTTCTCGCCCACAACTTCCACAGCGTCAAGCGTTTTGCCTTGTTCGCTTAGCTCAATGTTGAGTTGCGTCGTTTGGTCTTTGGTAATACGAATACCGTTGTAGAGCTTTTCGGTATAGCCCACAAACGAAACTTTTACCGTATAGTCGCCGTGTTTGATGTCTTTTATTTCATAATTACCGTCGAAGTCGGTGGCTGCACCTTTGTACGTGCCGACGATAAAAATGGTTGCCCCGATAAGAGGCTCTTTGGTTGTTTTGTCTTTAACTGTCCCTTTGAGCGTGCCATTCTGTGCCAATCCCCAAACAGGCGCACACAACAACAACAGTAAGTAGGTGAAGTAATGTAGGTATTTTGTCATAAAATCATTGATAAAAATAACAAACGCATCTTTCATTATTCCTTTCAAAAATGGCGAAAGAGAACGATTGCGCTAAACTCGACAAAATTAGTGCTTTCCATCGGATTCTAAGTTAAGCCAACTTTATTTTTTTTGGTAATGAATCCTAATAAGTTGATTTCAAATAAAAATGCCTTTAAATATCTTTTCAGATACCTAAAGGCAAAAAGGATGGAATTTTTAATTAAATTATTTCCAACGCCATTGTCCGTGTATTTCAAGCTTTTCGCGGAGTTTATTTTTTGTAAGAAATGCTCCGATTTCGGCTTCTGTTTGGCGCGAGGCTGGCAAATCTTTTGCATTGGCCAACGCGTACAACATCATGGACGCAAACTTTGCCGTATTGTTGATGTGTTTTTTTTCTACCAATTTAAAGTCATCACAATCAGCATGATAGCAATTATAAATGCTGCGCGGAAGATTGGCAATCGGCGAGGCGGTCGGGATACCTTCGAGCATAAAGGCTTGGTGGTCGCTGTGCAGCCCTGCGCCACTGCTCACGCGATTCTGGAACGCCGTATCCGTTGCGGCAATGAGTTTGCCTGTCGTTTCAAAGAATTTTAGGGCTTCGTCGCGGCCTCCCGCATCAAAACCAATGGCGTTGCCTGCCATGTCGATATTCATCATGTATTTGATTTTGGCTAATTTTTTTGGGCGTTTGTGTAAGGCGGCTACATAGCTTTCTGAGCCGTGCAAACCTTGTTCTTCTCCCATAAAAAATACAAATTCAATGCTGCGTTTTGGTTTTATTTTCAGGGCTTTGAGCGTGCGAGCAATTTCCAACACCGAAAAACTGCCGATGCCGTTGTCTATCGCACCCGTTGCTAAGTCCCAGCAGTCGAGGTGGCCGCCCACTACGATTTTTTCGCGCGTTTCGCCTTTGAGTGTCGCCACTACGTTGCGTGCGGTTACGGTCTGGAAATGGTTGGTCATTTGCACGGACGCAATTAGCTTTTCTTCTTTCATCCACTGACGAATGGCTTTGCCGCTGTTGGCCGACACGCACACGGCGGGAATCGGGATAAGTTCGCCCGTAACCGAAGCCGTTCCCGTAAGTAAAATATCGCCAGGTGCTTGATTGACCATAATGACGGCTATCGCGCCGCTTTTAATCGCCAACGCCACTTTTTCGGAACGATGCAAATTGACAGCACCCGCTGCCGCACTGGCATCTAAACCAATGTTACACAAAGCGGTTTTGCCTTTTACTTTTGTTCCAACTTTCTCAAAATCAACGGCAAGTCCATTGCCAACGTCCACGATAGCCGCACTCACATCGGCACTAATGGGCGAATGGGCAAGGGCTACGGCCTTGAATGGCTCAAAATTGTCGCTGTCTTCAGGCACAATTTCCAAGTCCATTGTGTCGCGTTGCCACGTTTTCATTTGGAACGATTCAAAATGTACGTTGCTCAGGCCATAACTTTTGAGAAGGTCGTACACGAATTGTTCGGCTTTTGCGCCATTTTCTGTGCCGCTCAGGCGGTGGCCAATGGTGCTCGTTGCTTTTTGGAGTTGCTCGTAACCTTCGGCATGTGTATTGATTTCTGTGTTAATTCTTTGAAATACAGCTTCTAAATTTTTGGCGTTTTGGGCTTGCAGTGCCACACTCGAAAAAGTGGTAGCCGCCAAGCAAGCACAAGCCAGCGTGAAATTGCGTAGTGGAAGCATAAACGGTTAGGGAATTGAAGTTGAATAGCGCACAATCGTTGTTAAAAACTAAATCATGGCCATATAGACCACTTTTTTCGTTTCAAAAAATTCTTCTTCAAAAAAAGAATTAAGCGGAAATACACGAGATTTTTTGCCCGTAGCGGCCAACTCTTCGGCAAGGTCGCCACCTTTCAAACAAATAATGCCGTTTTTGAGCTTATTATTGTAATGTTTGTTGAATTTATTGTGCGTCCAGCGTTGCAAATCCGTCATGGGAGCTACGGCACGGCTCACCACAAAGTCATAATGATCGCGCAAACTTTCCACACGTGCTTGCTCTGCTTTTACGTTGGGCAGGGCGAGGGCTTCGGCTATGGCTTGCACCACCGTAATTTTTTTGCCAATAGAATCTACCAAATGAAATTGTACTTTCGGATACATAATCGCGAGCGGAATACCTGGAAAGCCGCCGCCCGTGCCTAAGTCTAATACGTGGGTATCTTCTTTAAAGTCCATTACTTTGGCTATGCCCAACGAATGCAATACGTGGCGTTCGTAAAAATGCTCCATGTCTTTGCGAGAAATAACATTGATTTTGCTATTCCATTCTTCGTAAAGAGGCTGCAAACGAGCAAATTGCGCTTGCTGCGCTGCCGTTAGCTCAGGAAAATATTTGAGTAGAATTTCCAAGTGTTATATTGTGTTTTGTTATTTTTAAATACTAAAGAATTAAAAGCCTTTGTCGTGGAGTGTTTTCATGCTGCGCATCATTTTGCTGGCAAAAATAAAGTCTTGCAGCGAAGTAACATCACTGTTCAGAATAGACTGATTATCGCCTTCCCACACTTTGCGGCCTTGATACAAGAACATGATGTATTCGCCGATGCCTACCACCGAGTTCATGTCGTGGGTTACGACGATGGTCGTCATTTTGTATTCGTCCGTAATTTCAGAAATTAGTTCGTCGATTTTGATGGAAGTTTGCGGGTCGAGGCCAGAGTTCGGTTCGTCGCAAAACAAATACTTGGGATTCAGGACGATAGCCCGCGCAATGCCCACACGTTTTTGCATACCACCACTAATTTCTGATGGTTTTTTGGTGGCGGCAGCTTCCAAGCCTACACGTTTGAGACAAAAATGTACGCGGTCGGCTTTTTCTTCTGGTGTCATTTCCGTCATCATGTCCAGCGGAAAACGTACGTTTTCTTCTACGGTTTTGGAGTCGAAAAGCGCACTTCCTTGAAATAACATTCCGATTTCGCGGCGAATGGCTTTGCGTTCCTGAATCGTGCCGTTGATAAGGTCGCGGCCATCGTACAGAATTTGGCCTTCGTCGGGTTTGATAAGCCCCACGATACATTTGAGCAAAACGCTTTTGCCCGTACCGCTCGAACCAATGATAAGGCTATTGTTTCCGTTCTCGAAACGGCCAGAAATGCCATCAAGTACGGTTTTGCCGTTGAACGACTTTTTTATATTTTTTATTTCAATCATTTTTCTAACTCTAATTAAAGGCTTACAGTAGCAGTTGAGCCAATGCGTAGTCGGCTAATAACACAGCAATACAGCTATTTGTTACAGCTTCCGTACTGGCACGTCCTACTTCCAAAGCTCCACCGCGCGTAAAATAACCTTTATAGGCTGATATAGAGGAAATTAGGAAGGCAAAAACAAAACTTTTGATAAGTGCAAAAGTAATGTTGTAGGGATCGAACGTGGAGCGAATACCATAAATATACTCGGTTTCGGTAAGCAAACCCGATAACGTACCCGCCAAATAACCGCCCATCAGGGACAAAAATCCAGCCATTACCACCAACATCGGGAAAGTAATCAAAGCCGCAATTACTTTTGGCAAAACCAAATAAGAAGCTGAATTTACGCCCATAACTTCCAGTGCGTCAATTTGTTCTGTAATGCGCATCGTGCCCAAACCGCCCGCAATGCTCGAACCCACTTTGCCCGAAAGAATCACGCAAGTAAAGGTCGTGGCCAGTTCCAACAAAGTCATGTCGCGCACGATAGTGCCAATCACGTAGTTAGGAATAAGCGGACTCACCATATTATGTGCCGTTTGGACGGCAGTAACCGCCCCGATAAAACTCGATACGATGGCTACCAACACAAAAGATTCTGTGCCAATGGTTACCATCTCGTCGAGGATGAGTTTGGGATACACGCGCAACGGCTCACGGTTGCGAAAAAGACTTCCCAAAAAAATAAAATAATGCCCTAAGCTGGTCATGTTTTTGAAGGTACAATAAACAAAATATCAAGCCGCTAAATTAGTACAAAATCTTACGACTTACAGCATTTTTATATTGCTAACAAAGCGAATCGCTCAAAAGTAAAATGTTTGATACCGCATTAGAGCCGCATCAAACATTTTATAATTCACTGAAAATAAATCTATTATTCTGCTTTTTTTCGCTTAAAGCCTCGCCAAATGCCCCAAGCGATAAGACCAAGAATCACCCAAACCCACCATGTAGTTACAAAGCCAATAATAAAGTTAAGTAAGCTATCAATACTTTCTCCCAAGGCATCGCTCACGCGCGAGAAGAAACTTGGCTGATAAGCCTTGATATTATTTTCATTGGCTTTGAGGTAGCGTTGTATGCTTTGTTCTTGGTACAAATTCAGGTTAATGGTGGCCAATTCGATTTGATTTTTGAGACGCAAGGCATTGATCTGATTTTGGTCTTGGCTTTGGCCTGCACTAAGGTTACTTTCTTCGGCTGCTGTAATGTCTGCTACGTTCGTCCTGTCTTTTTGGTTGGCCTTGTCCACTGCGCTACTGATGCGCTTGGAATATTTCGCTAATCGTTTGCTGCTCAATTGGGTAGCTAACAAATCCAAACTGGCATCGTCGGCGGTGATGTTGCGGCTATCAATGAAAAAATACAGCTTGTCGAGGCTTGCCATGATTGTATCGAAATGCTGGACGGGCACGCGAATCGTAATGTTTAGTTCGGATTGGAAATGCTTGGTAACCAGCAAAGAATCAGCACTTACGGGCGTTTCGTCCTGATACAGTACATTGCTGGTCAGGTTAGAAACCGTGAGGTAGCCGCCAAGCTGATGCGTTAGGCGTTCGATTTGTGTGTTGGTTTGGCGCAGGTTTTTGACTTGTGCGCGGGTATTCGACTGCAAAATAAAAGGCTTTCCTTTAATGCCTTCTTGACCTGCTATACCAGAGGCTTCTGGCTGATTGGCTGCTACTGCACTGGCGGAATCGGTGGCACTGGCGGCGGATTCTGCACGTTGTTCGTCAAGAGCCGGTGCCCCTGATTTGTGAGCTTGGCCGCAAGAGGTTACCAAAAAGAGCATAGTTATCCATGCGAAAAAATGTATTTTTTTCATTGTAATTGTGATTTTAGTAATTCGTTGTGCTTAATAATTTATTTGGCCTAAAGTAACCTTTGCCCTGAAAAATTTTGATGTGTGGAGTGTTAAGTAAAAGAATGGTGTGTGGGATTTGCTGGCTGTAATAAAAAGACATAACTACTAACCGAATTATTTTATTGGAATTTTAATATTTGTGGCCTTTTAAGTTAAACAATTAGTTTAGTAAGATAAAAACGTATTTTGATAAAGTTGAAATGGCTTTTGGTTAAGACGCTATAATATACGGTGTGCATGTAAGATACTTTTGTGAAAATCAATGAAGTGATATTTCATATACTATTCAATTTTCTTACAACAAAAGTCAAATACTCCATGAAAAAGAAAACTTTATCGTTCTGGCTTGTTGCTCTGGCTGTTACTTCGATTGCCTACGCTAGGCCATTAAGTAATTCTACGGGCTCTAAGCAAAATAACAATGCTAGCGGAAATGGACATACAAAGCCAAACGCAAGTAGTTTGAATACTGTTGCGCAAACCGCCGCTATTAATATTGTGGACATTGGACAACCTATTCCTATGCCTTCTAATGATAGTTTGACACTTTATTTGCCATTTGATGGTAACGTAACAGATGCAAGCGGTAATGGTCGAAATGGAATGACCTTTGGCGATCCTGTCTATACAACGAACCGTTTGGGACAGGCAAATAAAGCCATCAATTTTGATGGAGGAGATGATTATGTTTCTGTGCCTGTGGCTGGTAACTATTTCGGTACAGGATTTACGATTAATGGCTGGGTGAAATTAGCCAAACGCCGTCCTTATGCTCGTTTCATGCAATTTGGGGCTGGCTCAACTTCCGAAACCATTATTTTGGCTCTAAACAATGGAGCTGGCACACTAAACACCCCTAATGGTACGATTGTGAATGGTACAACTACTACGGCGAACATGGCATCTTCTACCGTAGGTTTTGCCCTAAACGAATGGGCCATGCTTACTATGCAGGTAGATGGCAATGTGGATGGCATCGGTCGTGTGTACCTGAATGGCGTACAAGTGGCATTCGACGAAAGCGTTACTTACGCCAATGTGGTTCGTAATTTTAACCTTATTGGTAAAAGTACCTATGGCGATTCTATCGCAAAAGGAGCGTTTGATGATATTCGTATTTACCGTCGCGTATTGAGCATAAGTGAAATCAATGCGCTGCACAAAGAAGGAAAAGTATTGTCTGCTTATGTGCAATCTTCCTTGCTTTGTGGAGGAGGCTCGACTAATATCATCGTTAAAAACCCACAAAATCAAGTAACGTATCAGTTGCGCAATGGCTCTACGATTGTGGCAAGTGCCACTGCTGCCGTTGAGGATAGTTTGGTGTTGAATACTGGTAACGTAACGGCAAACACTACTTTTACGCTGTATGCGGTACAGGGCACTACAACGCAACAATTGACGGGTTCTTACAGTGTGAGCATGGCTCCTGCCGCTGCATTACCAACAATCGCTGTATCTTCATCTAATTGTGCAAAGAGTACGTTGGTTGCTTCTGCGGCAAATGCTGTAAGTTATGTTTGGTATAAAGATGGTGTGTTACAGTCGGGTAATGGAGCTACTTTTGCTGCCAATTATTCAGGTAGTTATACGGTAAAAGCGGTTACTTCGGCGGGTTGTACCTCGGCAGTATCGCAGGCAGTACCTGTTACGGTAGAAGGCATTGTGGATATTGGTCAGCCTATTCCCATGCCTGCTACTGACAGTTTGGCTCTTTACTTGCCTTTTGATGGCGATGTAACAGACGCAAGCGGAAATGGTCGCAATGGTACGGCCTTCGGTAATCCGATTTATACTACCAATCGTTTGGGACAAGCGAATAAAGCCATCAATTTTGATGGAGGAGATGATTATGTATCCCTTCCTTCGGCTAATTATTTCGGTAAAGCCTTTACCGTAAATGCTTGGGTGAAGTTGAGCGAAAGACGTAATTATTCACGTTTGATTGATTTTGGAGTTGGCCCATCTAATGGAATTATTTTTGCATTGAACAATGGAGCTGGCACACTCAACACCCCTAATGGTACGATTGTGAATGGCAATGTTACTACTGGTGCGATGGCTTCTACTGCCACAGGTTTTGCCCTGAATGAATGGGCAATGCTTACGCTACAAGTAGATAATAACTCCAATGGAATGGGTAAAGTGTATTTGAATGGAGTACAAGTGGCATTTGATGAAAGTGTTACTTATGCTGATATTGCTCGTACAAGCAATTATATCGCCAAGAGTAATTATTCAGACCCATTGTCTAAAGGAGTATTTGACGATATTCGTATTTATCGCAGAGCTTTGAATATCAGTGAAATTAATGCGCTACTCAAAGAAGGAAAAGTATTGTCGGCATACGCGCAAACGACAGCCGTTTGTGGGTCAGGTTCTACAAACATTGTCGTAAAAAATCCTCAAAATCAAGTAACTTATCAGTTGCGCAATGGTTCAACAGTTGTGGCTAGCGCAACAGCAAGTGTCGAAGATAGCCTGATTTTGAGTACAGGTAATATTACGGCTACTTCCACTTTTGATGTATATGCGGTGAAAGGTTCTTGTTCAATGAAATTGACAGGCGCATCATATACTATAATCTCTGCTTCTGCTGCTGCTCCTGTTATTTCGACTTCTTCAGGCTCGATATGCGGTAATTCAACCACACTGTCAGTGAGCAATCCTGTGGAGGGAGTTACGTATTTGTGGAGCAATAATGCAACTGGTTCCAGTATAACTATTACTCAGTCTGGCAATTATACCGTAAGAACGATTGTGGGTAGTTGTACCTCGGCAGTATCGCAGGCGGTGTCTATTTCTGTAAATTCTGTGCCAAGTGTAAACGTAATTTCCTCAGCCACAGAAGTTTGTCAGGGACAAGGCATTGTGTTTTCTGCTACGGGTGGTTCGAGTTATCTTTGGAAAAAAGACGGTGTAGTACAAGCGGGCAGCGATTGGGCATACACTGCCTATACTTCAGGTAGCTATACTGTGCAAGCCATTAGCGCAGCGGGTTGTACGTCGGCAGTATCGCAGGCCATCGCCATTACGGTAAAGCCAATGCCCGCAACGACCGTTTCCGTTAATGGTTTGGTCTTGAGTGTTACGCCAACGCCAAATGCGATTTACCAATGGTATTTGAATAATAACCCAATTATTGGTGCAACACAAGCGACTTATACCGCTGTGGCCAATGGTGTTTATATGGTACGAATTACTTTAAATGGCTGTGCTGCAATGTCTTTTGACAAAATGATTACGACTGTTTCTATAAAAGATGTGATAGATTCACAAGTGAAAGTATATCCGAATCCGAGTGCAGGCCGTGTCATGGTCGAAACATCGGAGTTATCGGAAGTAAGTGTGATAGTGTTAGACCAGTTAGGTCGCCAGATTCAGGCGCATACTGCCACCGACAACATCACCGAAATAAACTTAACACGAGGCCTTTACTTTGTACAAGTTCGTAGTAAAGAAGGGGTGAGTATTAAGAAGATTGTAATAGAATAAATAATTGCTTCTTTGCTAACAAAATGCCATGGGATTTTCCTGTGGCATTTTTTATGAGAAAAAAGACCCCAATATGGCCACGCAAGCCAAACAAATGGGGCTTTCCGTTGCTGATATTATCACGCTAACGGGACTCTCCGAACAAGAGATTGAAAAGCTCTAAAAAAGCAAAAATACCTTGATAATCCGTAAGTTCTGCCCTTTTATGGCGGCAGCATTTACGGATTTTTTGATTTAAAAGCCCTAAATTTTAGGCAAATACGCAGAATCCCTTATTTTTGGAAACTTTTGGCAAATTCTTATCATTCAACTTTCGGAATATTTGCGAATGAAAAATATACGTTACTTTTTATTGGCCAGCCTGTTTGCAGGGTTTGCCCACGTTGCTCAAGCCCAGTTGCCTGTTCCCGAAAATGGCGTACAGGACAAACGCCCCAACGCGTACGCTTTCACCAACGCCACTTTGTACTTGGACTACAAAACCAGCCTTACCAACGCTACTATTATTGTGCGTAATGGCCGCGTGGAAGCCGCAGGGCAAGGCATTTCTGTTCCCAACGGACTCAAAACCATTGATTTAAAAGGGAAATTTATTTATCCTTCGTTCATAGATTTGGTCAGCGAATACGGTATGCCAGCCGTCAAACGCACCGAGCAACATTCCTTTGCCCCACAATTCAATTCCAACAAAGAAGGTGCGTATTACTGGAATGAGGCCATCAGAGCCGAAAATAACGCCGCCGACCAGTTCAACCCCAACGGCCAAGCCGCCGACGAGTTGCGCCGCTTAGGATTCGGGACAGTGCTTACGCAGCAAGCCAACGGCATCGCGCGAGGCACATCGGCACTGGTGAGTTTGGCCGACCAAAAACCACAACAAAGTTTGCTCCGCGCCAAAGCCGCCACAGGTTACAGTTTCAGCAAAGGCACAAGCGGCCAAGAATATCCTTCGTCGCTGATGGGCAGCATCGCACTTTTGCGCCAAACGTTTTTGGACGCGCAGTATTACAAGCAAAATCCGAGCGTTGAGCGCAATTTGTCGTTGGAAGCTCTTAATCAAAACGCGGCCTTGCCTGCCATTTTTGAGGCTGGCGACAAATACAATGTGTTGCGTGCCGACCGCGTGGGCGATGAGTTTGGGGTACAATTTGTAATAAAAGGCAAAGGCAATGAATATCAGCGAATTGAGGAAATAAAAGCCACACAAGCAACGCTTATTTTGCCTATCAATTTTCCTGATGCTTACGATGTAGAAAATCCATTTGAGGCGCAATCCGTTGGCCTTGCCGAAATGTTGCATTGGGAAAACGCACCCAAAAATCCCGCGCTTTTAGCCCAAAAACAAGTGCCGTTTTGCCTGACTGCCGCAGGGTTGAAAGATAAAAAAGCATTTTTGGCGCAATTGCGTAAAGCAGTCAGCAGCGGACTTTCGGAAGCCGACGCACTCAAAGCCCTGACACTTACACCCGCCAACATCCTGAAATACAACGAATTGGGCAACCTAAATAAAGGTTCTTTTGCCAACTTTTTCATTGCTTCAGGCAATATTTTTAAAGACGAAACCAGTATTTTGGAAAATGTGGTGCAAGGCGAGCGTTACACGTTCACGGACGTAGAAACGCCTGATATGCGCGGCATTTACGAACTGACTTTGGGGCAATTGCCAACGCTCAAACTCGAAGTTTCGGGCAAGTTGGAGCAACCTAATTTTAAAATAACACAGCCTTCGGACACCATGCCCGTGCGCGTAAAAGCCAACGTAAAGCAAAAAGATGTAACACTTTCTTTTGACCTTACGCCCAAAGACAGCAGCGGCGATATTCGCCTGTCGGGTTGGTTTGCAGCCAGTTCCTTCAAAGGCGATGGACAGTTGCCAGACGGATCTTGGGTAAAATGGCAAGCACGCTATAAAGAGGCTGCACCCGCCAAACCGCAAGCCCCCAAGCCCGAACAAAAAAGCGAGCCGCTTACGTCCTCTTACTTTTTGCCTTACGTCCAAAAAGATTTGAGCAATAACGTATTGATTACCAATGCAACAGTCTGGACAAACGAGGCCGACGGCAAACTGGAAAATACAGATGTGTTGGTAGAAAACGGCAAGATTAGCAAAATCGGAAAAGGCCTTTCGGCTGGTTCGGGCGTGCGCGTAATCAATGCACAAGGCAAACACTTGACGGCTGGCATTATAGACGAACACTCGCACATTGCCATTAGCGGCGGCGTAAACGAAGGCTCAAACGCCGTAACCGCCGAAGTGCGCATCGGTGATGTGTTGGACGGCGATGACATGGACATTTATCGCCAATTGGCGGGCGGCGTGGTAGCCTCGCAACTTTTGCACGGTTCGGCCAATCCTGTGGGCGGCCAATCGGCTCTTATCAAATTGCGTTGGGGCAACGCTCCCGAACAACTCAAAATTGAGGGCGCAGACGGTTTTATCAAATTTGCGTTGGGCGAAAACGTAAAACAATCCAATTGGGGCGATTTCAATACGGTTCGTTTTCCGCAAACACGCATGGGCGTAGAACAAGTTTATCTGGACGCTTTTGGCCGCGCCAAAGAATACAATGCCACTTGGCAAAAATTTGCGCAAGCCAAAAACAAAAAAGCCCCTGCCCCGTACAGAAGTTTGCAATTAGAAACGCTGGCCGAGATTTTGAATAGCAAACGTTTCATTACGTGTCACTCTTACGTGCAATCCGAAATTAATATGCTCATGCACGTGGCCGACTCGATGGGCTTCAAAGTCAATACGTTTACGCATATTTTGGAAGGCTATAAAGTGGCCGACAAAATGAAAAAACACAACGTGGGCGGCTCAACTTTCGCCGATTGGTGGGCCTACAAAATGGAAGTAAAAGATGCCATTCCGTACAATGCGGCCATTATGCACAAAGTCGGTATCACGACGGCCATCAACTCCGACGATGCCGAAATGGCGCGTCGCCTCAACCAAGAAGCAGGCAAAACCATGAAATATGGCGGCGTAAGCGAAGAAGATGCCCTCAAAATGGTAACGCTCAATCCCGCCAAATTGCTGCACTTAGACAAGCGCATGGGCAGCATTGCCGTTGGGAAAGATGCGGATTTGGTGGTGTGGAATAACTCACCCGTTTCGATTTATGCACGTCCCGAACAGACTTTCGTAGAAGGCAAATGTTTGTTTGACCAAGAAAAAGATAAAGAAGGTCAAGCACTTATTGCCAAAGAACGCCAACGACTCATACAAAAAATGCTCAAAGCCAAGCAACAAGGCGGCGCAACGCAAGCCCCTGCCTCATCGCCTAAGCATCGTTGGCACTGCGAAGACCTCGACCATTACGAAGGCGAATAATTCAGCCTCCCGAACCGATAAGGAACATAAAACCTTATCGGTTTTTTATTGTGTATTGAATAAATATATTTTATATAATTCCACAAACAAATCTGCTATTTTGAGCATTGGTAAAAACTTTCAATAAACCATTTTGGAAATGAAAAAAATAAAAACGGCGTTGCTTTCCTACGGAATGTCGGGCAAAGTGTTTCATGCGCCTTTCCTGACGCTGCATCAGGGTTTTGAGCTAATGGGGGCGTGGGAGAGGAGCAAAAAACTTATTCAACAAGATTATCCAACCGTAAAAAGTTATGATTCTTTAGACGAATTGTTGGCCGACGAAGTGGATTTGGTGGTGGTAAATACGCCCATCGACACGCATTTTGATTATACCAAACAAGTGCTGTTGGCGGGCAAACATGCTTTGGTAGAAAAGGCTTTTACCACGACAGCCGCACAAGCCGAAGCGTTGCAGCAACTTGCCCAAGAAAAAGGCTTGAAATTAACGGTTTATCAAAATAGGCGTTGGGACAGCGACCTGAAAACCGTCAAGAAAGTGTTGGAAGATGGTGTTTTGGGTGAAATTGTAGAAGCCGAAATCCGATTTGACCGTTATAATCCTGCGTTGAGTCCGAAGCTCTGGAAAGAGTCCGACAACGCGGGGGCGGGTGTGCTCATGGATTTGGGTTCGCACCTAATAGACCAAGCCTTGTATTTGTTTGGTTATCCGCAAGCCGTGTTTGCGGACATTCGCCGCCTGCGCGAAAACTCTCAAATTGATGATAATATTGATATTTTGCTGTACTACACCGACAAACGTGTACGACTACACGCAGGATTTTTTAACAGAGAAATGACCCCTTCGTATGTGTTGCAAGGTCGGAAAGGTACGTTTTTGAAACACCGCGCCGACGTGCAGGAAGATACGCTCAAAACGGGTGCAAAACCCAACCTAACGGACTGGGGAACAGAGCCGCCAGAAAAAGCAGGTTTGCTGTATACGGAAATAAACGGGCAGGTGCTGCGCCAAACCGTCCCGACCCAGCAAGGCAACTATTACGATTTGTTTGAGGGTGTTTATCAATCCATTACCCAAAACGTACCCGAACCCGTAACCGCCGCCGAAGGCCTGCAAGTGATGCACGTGATAGAAGCGGCCATGCGCAGCAGCCAAACCAAACAAGTGGTTCAGTTGTAGCTTAAATAGCTGAAAATTAAAGTTTTAAACCTTGTAAATTTGGCAACAAAAAAGCCGCCTTGTTGGGGCGGCTTTGGTTTTTTATAAGTTGGCAGTTGCCTGTGTTTTGGGAGCTTCTCTAAACTCTTCGTCTTGGTATTTGGACGGGCATTTCATCAAAATTTTGTCGGCGATAAACACGTTTTTTTCGTTATAACCGCCAATAATTACGATTTGCTCGCTACGCTCAAAATCCTGTGGTTTTGGGTTGGCGTACACTACTTTTTGCGTCAGGCCGTTTTGGTCGGTCAGGTCAAACGAAAAATAGTTGGGGTCGAGTTGCGGGTCATAAACCATGCCTGCAATTTTACCATCGCCACTTTTAGGCAACTTGCCTACTACGTGGATTTTGGAGTTGTTGCCGTTGGCGGCCATTTCTTTGGCTTGCCCAAACGACACATACGAACTGGCATTGCCTGTGGTCGAGATGATTACGCCAATGGCAATAGCAATAACAACGATACCTATGATATGGGTTATTTTCATAACAATGAATAAAATATAACTAACAAAAGAACTTGCGATGCAACCAATTAGTTCTGCTGTCCGATTTCTTTTTCCAATTTGCTAATCTTGCGGTCGAGGGTGGCCATGTAAGCAGCCATTCCCAAAATAATGATAGATGCCACCGTAATTACGACATAAATTTTGCCATCGGCACGGAATTTATCGGCCATTTCTACCTGAGCATTTGGCATTTGCGCCCACACGTTTTGCCCGAACACTACCAGATTGAGCAGCAACAGTAAGAATACTTTTTTCATACACTAAGATTTTAATTTTTGTTCCAAACGACGCACCCGAATGCGCAACGAAGCAATCCAAACGCCCAAGAGCGTCCAGCCCAACACGGCAGGATAAAACACTTTACGCAACTGACTGTCAAGGTCGTAGCTGTTAAAGCCAGGGTTTCCGCCATTGCCTGGGTGCAGCGAGTCGGTTAGGCGCGGCAAAATGAAAATAAGCGGAATGAAGACCGCAAACGCAAAAATATTATAAACCGCCGCAATGCGTGCGCGTTGTTGTTCGTCTTCTAAAGAGTTGCGCAGCACCAAATACGCCAAATAAATCAGCATTCCGATGGCTGCCGCATTGAGTTTTGGATCGTTGGTCCACCAGTCGCCCCACGTAAAACGCGCCCAAACACTGCCTGTCGTCAGTCCCAGCACACCGCACAAAATGCCCATGTTGGCCATTTCGACGGCTACCGTATCGTGGTCTAAAATATTGGAACGCAAATATTTAACAGAATAAACGACCGAAACCGTAAGCAAAATCATCATCGCAAACCACATGGCCACGTGAAAATATAGGTTGCGAATCGTTTCGTTCAGGATTGGTAAATGTGGCACATTGCCCAAAAAACCCATTGTTACTGTATAGAGCAAAAGCACGATGGCCAAAGCCTTCCACCAATGTTGTTTCATCATCAAAAAAATAAAGTAAAGCCTGAAATGCGGCCATTTATTGTACAAGAATAAAACCCAGACTTTGTGGGCGGTAAGGCCTGTAAAAGTCTGGGTAAGAATGAATTACTCTTCGTCCTCGTCGTCGTGGCGGAACGAATAATAAGTTGGGTCTAATTTCAAGTTGCCCGACGTGTAGTCTTTCACGAACTCATCAATTACTTCTTCCGTAATTTCGTCCACGTTCAAGCTGGCTTCAAGACCGATGCCGTATTCAAAATCCGTATCAAGTACCACTTCTTCGCGCACTTTCACAGATTCTTCTTCCTCCAACTCGTCCATTATTTCAGCTTTGAAAAGCTCTACTTCTTCGTTTACTTCGGCAGGTTCAATGATGTTTCCGTCTTCATCTTCCTCATAATCAAAAGGTTTGTAGCTTGGAAACTGCTTCATGGCTTTTTCTTCGGCTATTTCATAAAGTTTGCTGCTGTGCGCCAATTGTAGCGTATAAATCACGGCATCAAAAATTACGTCTTTGCCATTGTGTTGGCCTACAAAGAGAACGTGCGCAAATTCCAGTTCTTCGCTCTGAATTTCGTCGTCATTATAAATAAAAGAATAGCCCGTGTGTTTAATTTGCTCACGAACCAGTGCAATTTCTTGGGGGTCAAAGCCTTTGTTTTGCATTTTTTTGGCTAAAGAAATAAGATATTGGATTGTTTCTTGAAGTAAAATCTTCAATTCGGCACAAATATAAGCAGAGATTTGATAGGACAAGCATTTGAAATGCCAACCTGTCAAAATACAAATAACCGATTGGTAAATTTAAAAACAATCGCTTGGTTTTTAGGGATTTTCGGCACGCAATTGCGCTATTTGTTCAGGGCTTAGGCCAGTGTGTTTGGCAATTTCTGCATCTGCCAGATGCGTAGAAAAAAGGCTTTTGGCAAATTTGATTCTTTCGTCTTTTCTCACACGTTCTTCTGCTTCCAGCTTGAGTGTCAGGGCTTCACTGGCTTTCACGTGCAGATAATCCAAATAGCGATTGTAACCGTAATAATCCTCTTTATCCAAACGCATTACGTCCAAAACCTCTTTGGCTTCGGCCAGCCCTTTGGCCTGAAACTCGTCTTTTACTTCGCTATTTTTCAAGAAATAAATCCATTCGTCGAGTCGGTCTTTGGCCACGTCGTCAAACTGATTTACTTTGATAATGTAGTATTCGGGGAAAATGTCCGAGATGTTTTGTTTAGAAAAAGTCTCTTTCTGTTTGCCCGAAAGTTGCAAAATATCTTTTTGGTGCAAGCCCTCAAAATTGGTCGTGCCTCTGTAAACGTAGTCTTTGCCTTGTCCCAAATCAAAATAGACAATGTTTACGGAAATCACTTTTTTGATGTCGGAGTAGGGCTGTCCTAACGTTAGATTTTCGGTCAAAACTTTAGATGCGCCATAAGCCATACGATGAAAATAGTCAATTTCGTAGGTGTTCTGAATTTCAATAATGACTAATTCGTTTTTGGAATTTTGGGTCAGAAGGTCCACGCGGTTGTATTTGTCGTCGTCAAATTCCTGATTTCCTTCGCTTTCCAGAATTTCTTGGATTTTAATATCATCAAAAAGCAGCTCAGACAAAAAGCCTTCCAGCACCACAAAATTAGCTTTGTTGCGAAGCAATTTCTTCACTGCCCAATCAAAATGAATTAGTTTTTTGCTCATCAGCTTTGTAGATTTTCGGCCTCAAAGATACGAAAATACGTGTAATTGGTTTTCTTTTTAGTCCGAGCGTTTGCCAAAATACGCTTTGTAAGTCAGCAAGATACCAATGGCGATGAGCAGCAATTCTACGGCCAGTGCGGAATTGTCGTTGTGAAACTGGCGTTGGTAGGTTTGTGGAAAAAACATTCTGGCTATGCCCAATAACATTCCTAACCAGCCCGTCATGGTGATAAGCACTGGCCATTTCCAAACCCAAACCGAATGCTGCCGAACGATGGCCAACCCCGCGATAAAAAGCAGTGTACCAGACATATACACTAAAGGCGTGATTTGGGTGTCATAAAGGCTTGGATTCCAAAAACGTGTTTCTGACCCTACCATCACAAGGAGCGAAGGGCCAATGATGCCAGCCAAAGAAATAGATTTGTTCATACAGAATTGCTTGACAATGAATGACTTTTGTTTGAATTATAATGTTCAAAGGTAAGTTATTCCAGCGGTTCAATCTTGAAAAGTACGTTATAAATTTGATTGGAAGGGTTAATAAAATACATTTTTTTGCTTCTGTACAAAACCCATCGGGTGGAGGTTTTGCCGTCAGTGGTTCTGGATTCTTCGCGCTTGGTGTTGGCTTCGTAGATATAAATTTCTCCGCCGTTTTCGTCGGGAGCTTTCCAACTTGGCGGCCCTTCGGCCAAAATTAAGGATTGTTTGGTTTGGCCTTGCCATGTTTTTAAAAGCGATTTGCGAACGTTACAGCTCAAGCATAACAACACGAAAAGCAGGTATATTTTATTCATGCGAGTAGGAGAGGAGATTGTTATTTTATTGCTTCAAGACAATTATGATGCCAAAAATAATTGTAAAAAATCCTGATTGTCCTATAAACTAAAACTCGTTATTTTGGAGTTTTATAGAAAAAACACTGCCTTTATGAAATACTGGTTTACGACTGCTTTTCTTTTTTTGTTGGGAATAAAAACAATGGCGCAAGGCGTTTCATTTCGTCCCGAAAACGCCCCAAACTTAGTTGATGCCAACAACAACGCGTTGCCGTTGGCGTGGCTTGGCGGCCTAAACTCGCCCCAATTTTCGACCATCAAACTCAACGCCGACGACTGGGAAGACTTAGTCGTTTTTGACCGCAGCAACTCCAAACTCTACACGCTCATCACGCACCAGAACACAGACGGAACATTTTCGTACACCTATCACCCTGAATATGAGGTATGTTTTCCATCCATGCAACATTGGATGGCACTGCGCGACTACGACGGCGACGGCAAAAAAGATATTTTCATGTGGGGAACACTTGGGATAAAAGTGTATAGAAATACCACACTTACGACAGGGCAACCCTCTTTCACGCAGGTATCTAACGGCCTGATGTCCACGTCATTTTCGGGCAACCCGCTGTTGCTCACCGTGGACGGCACGGACTACCCGTCCATTATTGACATAGACAACGACGGCGATTTGGATTTTATCAATTTTGAATTTGCGGGTTCTACGCTCGAATGGCACAAAAATACGTCCATCGAAACCACAGGCACAGCGGGACTGACTTACCAGAAAAATGGTTGTTGGGGCGAAACTGCCAAATCCACTGACTGCGGCGACTACATGACGGGCATCGTGTGCAAAAGCGACGGCGGTGGCCGCTTGGCCGCGCCTCAAAACATCAACCACAACGGCGCGACGGCGTTGGTACTAAACCTCGACGGCGACAACGATTATGACGTATTGGCGGGTGAATTTCATTGTCAAAAGCTGACGGCTTTAATCAATGGCGGCGGCGCAAATCCCGCAAATGCAGCCATCGAAACTGTAACTTACGGCTATCCTGCGGCCAATCCAGTAGATTATTATGTTTTCCCGACAGCTTATTATCAGGACATTAACGCCGATGGCAAGCGTGATTTGCTCGTAAGCCCCAGTACCTACACCAACGACGAAAACCTAATGGATTTGTCGGCTTCCGTATGGCTCTACGAAAATACGGGAACAGATGCCGCGCCTAATTTCGTGTGGCAACGCAACAATTTTTTGCAGCATTTGGGCATTGATCTGGGCGAAGAAGCCGCGCCAGCGTTCGCGGACATGGACGCAGACGGCGACCTTGACCTTTTCGTGGGACACAGAGGCACGCTTTCTAACAATGTTTTTGCAGGAACGGTAGTGGTGTATGAAAATATTGGCAGCAGCACGCAACCCATTTTCAGATTATACAACGATAATTTTTTGACAATCAGAAGTTTAGGTCTGCGAAACATCAAACCGCTTTTTGGTTATTTGAACGACGATGCGGCACTGGATTTTGCTTTTATAGGCTCAACGGCCAGCGGCACAACCCAAATTTTTTATTACCAAAACACCGCCGCAGCGAGTGCTCCATTAGCTTACACGGCCAGCACTTCGCCGAGTGTGCTACCAGTAACCTGTTCGGCGGGTGATGCACCTAATTTTACGCACCTAAATGGCGATGCGCTTTCTGATTTGTTGATTGGCAAGGCCAACGGCTCTATTTATTCCATTATAAATCAAAGTGTTGGCAATAATTTAGCTTTTACACAAACCTCTACCAACTTCGGGAATTTGCAAGGGACTTTGGCGTACAGTGCTACGACTGCCGTTGCGGATTTTGACCAAAACGGCCAACAAGATTTGTTGGTTTGCGATGCGGACGGCTACCTAAAACTATATGCCGACTTCCTGAATGTGCCTGCACTAGTGGCCGATACAACCTTGTTTGAGACGACTCTCAGCCCTGCGTACACGCAAGAATATTTCGGGACGTTGGCCTACCCTGCGGCGGCAGATCTCGACGGCGACTCTTTCCCCGACTTGTTTTTGGGTTTGAAAACGGGCGGTTTGGCGTATCGCCGCAATACCACGAATGTCCCGCTTTCGGCCAACAATCAGTTACCCAAAACCGTATGGCAAATTGCCCCCAATCCGAGCTACGATAATATTCGGGTGGCAGGTATTACGCGCCCGACCACGTACCAACTCACCGATGCGCAAGGCCGCGTATTGAAGCAAGATACGCTGATGCCCGACGCGCAACTACCCATCAGCGATTTGGCCGAAGGAATATATTTTCTGCGACTCACGGACGCGGCGCAACACAGCGTTTTGAAGTTTATGAAGCAGTAGGTCAGTACGGAAATAGACGATACAAAAACTTGCAAATAATTTCATATTTTATTTGCAAGTTTTTGCTATGTTTCGGATTTTGCAGAAGAATGACAAACAAGGTGTTTGCCTGAGTAACTATGATTATATTTATCTTGAGTTTGAAAAATAAATAAAATCATATAAAATCTAAAAATAAATACAAAATGCCAGCCAATATCAATTATTTATATAATTTCAAAAATCCAATACGATACTTCATTCAGATAGATAATCTACAATATCCTCGTAATATAGAAAATATGCCAATAGATTATTTAGCATGGAGTGAGCCTTTTAAATTTAGAATAAAAAAAACAAATGATAGTAAAAGAACACTAAAAATACCTAACATATTAAATTTTAATGCTGCGTATTATAAGTTTAAAAATTACCCTCATTTTGACAATATACAAGAATCTGATGATAAGCATAAAAGATTATCTGCCGATTTGGAAATAGGTGAATTTAAAACAGGTGAATTTGAACGACAATTAGCTTTAGATTTTAACAATCTATCTACTTTTGATACTTTATTAAAAGTAGATATAAAAGAATATTACGGAAGGATATACACACATAAATTAGACTTTGCCCATAGTGATGATGAAAGATTTTTATCAAACTTAAATATAGGGGCTACTAATGGTCTATTAATGGGCAATTATTTATCATTATATTTTGCTGAAAAATATTTAAGTAAAATAAGCAAAGAAATAGAAAAAAATATAGAAGAAAAAGGTATTAACTGCAAATTTTCTTACTTTTCTGATGATTTTTATTTCTTTTGTAATAAGAGAGACCATAAAGACATAATATCATTGTACGAAAAAATACTAGATAATTATGAATTAGAAAGAAATGATTTGAAAGTAGAAATTTGGACATATGAAACGTTCAATAGTTACAATATTATCGAACGATATTGGAGAAAAATTGTATCGTATTGTAATGAAAAAATAAAAGCTGAATCGAGTAAAAATAAATTAGTTTTTATAAATCAAATTATCTATAGAATTGCAAATATTCAAGATGATAAAATGAAAAAAACTTTTATTAATAATTTTTTTAAAAATATTTATTTTGTACAATTAGACTTGTCAAAATTTATGGTAACAGATTATAATAATCATCAATTGTTGTATCTATATAAGCTATCTCCAGAGGCATTACTTTATTCTATTTCTAAATTTAGACAAATGAATAAATTTGATTACAATAAATTTAAATTATTTTTTGAGATAAGGTATGAAGAATCACTAAAAGATTTATATCATGACGAACAATTATATTATTATTTTGCAATTAAAATTTATGGTTTTGATGACCTATTACAGCCAATGAAAGAATTAGTTATTAAATCTGAAAATCAAGTTTTAATATCTTACTATCTAAAAGAGAACCTATTTTCAGAGGAAGATTTAAGTTTTTTACAAAGCTTTAAAGATGAAAAATTCTGGTTTCAAAACTATCATTTAATTATATTTAAGAATGATTTACGTAATAATTTAACAGAAAGTATAACGAAATATCTAGTGCCAAAATCATGTAAAAAAGAAAAACAAAAAGAAAATTATATAAATTTTTATAAAGATAATATCGTCTCTAATAATACTTTAATTAGGGATATTAATAACGTAGATACAACCATAAAGAGTTATCTAGAAAAAAAGATAAATAAGGAAGCTGACGAATGATAGCAATACTTATAACACATATTTCTGTGAAATAATGCTGCAATTTCCATTTCTGATTTAACAACAATATGAAAGCTAAATATTTGAATCCATTTACGGACTTCGGATTTAAAAAAATCTTTGGTGAGGAAGCCAGTAAGCCACTGCTTATTGATTTCTTAAATGCCCTATTGCCTAACACATATAAAATAGTTGATTTAACCTTCAAAAATAACGAACAACTTGGCCAAACAGACCTTGACAGAAAAGCTATTTATGATATTTATTGCGAAAACGAAAAAGGTGAAAAATTTATCGTAGAGCTTCAGAAAGCCAAGCAAAATTATTTTAAAGAAAGAACTGTTTATTATTCAACGTTTCCGATTAGAGAACAAGCCGAAAAAGGAGAATGGAATTATAATTTAAAAGCTGTTTATTGCATTGGTATTTTAGATTTTACTTTTGACGACTACGAAACAGAACCAGAAAAAAATGAAGTGGTTCACACCATCAAACTAAAAAATCAGCACGGCAAAATATTTTATGATAAACTTACTTTTATTTACATTGAAGTTCCCAATTTTCTGAAGACAGACAGCGAACTTAACACACGCTTAGACAAGTGGTTGTATTTTATCAAGCACTTGGAAGATTTCCAGACAATGCCCAATATATTTTCAGATGAAGTGTTTAGTCAGGCATTTGAAAAAGCAGAATTGGCAAAGTTTGGGCAAACAGAGCTGGCAAATTATGAAAATAGCCTGAAGGTTTACAGGGATTTGAAAAGTGTGATTGAGTCTGCTTTTGACGAAGGAAAACTTGAAATGATTAGGGCATTCAAAAAGGCAGGGGCTTCTATTGATACCATTATTCAAGCAACTGGCCTCACGAAAGAAGAAATCGAAAGGCTTTAACCGCAACTATTGCACTGCGATACCAATCCAACGGTATCGCTTTTTGTTTTTCGGGGTTTCACCCTTTTTGTACCAAAAGTTTGAATACCTTTGTCGGTGTATTATTTTTCAAACTTTTTAGCGTATATGTCTGACATTCTGATTCTTAATGCTTTGATGGTAAACGAAGGCGAAGTAAAACCCGCCGACGTTTTGGTAAAAAATGGCCGCATTGAACAAATAGGCCGCAATCTTTCGCATTTGTCTGCCCGCAAAGTCATAGACGCGACAGGCTTGCATTTGTTGGCGGGTTGCATCGACGACCAAGTGCATTTTCGGGAACCTGGCCTTACGCACAAAGCCACCATCGCCAGCGAAGCACGCGCGGCAGTAGCTGGCGGCGTTACTTCTTTCATGGAAATGCCCAACACACAGCCCGCAACGCTTACGCAAGAGCTTTTGGAACAAAAATACCAAACGGCGGCGGCGGGTTCTCTGGCCAATTATTCGTTTTTTATGGGGGCTTCCAACGACAATTTGGAGGAAGTTTTGAAAACCAATACCGAAAATGTATGCGGAATTAAAGTGTTTATGGGTTCTTCTACGGGCAATATGCTCGTGGACAATGCCCAGACTTTAGAGCAACTTTTTGCCGCTTCGCCCATGCTCATCGCCACACACTGCGAAGACGAAGCCACTATCCGCAGACATCTACAACATTACCAAGATACAGCCACTGAGCCACTGACCGCCAAATTTCACCCCATTATCCGCGATACAGAAGCCTGTTGGTTGTCTTCGTCGCTGGCCGTGGACTTGGCCAAAAAACACGGCACAAGGTTGCACATTTTGCATATCAGCACGGCCAAAGAATTGACTTTGTTCGACAACAAACTGCCACTTTCGGAAAAGAAAATCACGGCGGAAGTCTGCGTGCATCACTTGTGGTTTTCGTCGGAAGATTACGACACGCTCGGCAACCTGATTAAATGCAATCCTGCTATCAAAGAGGCCTTTAACCGCGAAGCACTTTGGCAAGCATTGACCGACGACCGCCTCGACATCGTGGCCACCGACCACGCGCCACACACACTCGCCGAAAAACAACAACCCTATTTGCAAGCTCCGTCGGGGCTGCCTTTGGTGCAACATTCGTTGCTAATGATGCTCGAAGCCGCCCAACAAGGCCGCATTAGTTTGCCGCGTGTAGTTGAGAAAATGGCACATGCTCCAGCGCAATGTTTTCAGGTGCGCGAACGTGGCTTTATTCGCGAAGGTTATTGGGCAGATTTGGTGTTGGTGGACTTGAACAAACCTTATACCGTTGGCGCAGACAATATTTATTATCAATGTGGTTGGTCGCCGCTGCAAGGTCATACCTTCTCTTCGAGCGTGCGCCACACGATTGTTTCGGGACATTTGGCGTACTCTGATGGCGCATTCGACATGAGCCAAACAGGCAAACGACTTCTTTTTGATAGAGCCTAAAACGTTTTTTTAACAATAAAAAACGCCTGATAGAAATACGAATCTGTCAGGCGTTTTTGGTTGAGATTTTATGTGATTTAACTACAAAGATACCAAGCCTAAAGGCTTTGTGATTGATACGACTAATTTCAAATCCGTTAGGATTGAAATATTTGTAGTAAAGAAATTGAAATAAAAACACTAATTCAGATTCAGGCTGCGAAATTCGTTGGGCGTAGAACCTGTTTTTTGCTTGAATAGCCGCGTGAAATGTTGCTGATATTTGAACCCCAACTCGGTGGCCACATCGTTGAGGCTTTTGGACGAGTCGAATATCTTTACTTTGGCCTCGTCGATGAGCTTGTTTTGAATATATTCTAAGGCCGTCGTGCCTGTTTCTTTCTTGATAAGGTCACCAAAATAATTGGACGACAGGCAAAGTTGTTCGGCGCACCACGTCACCGTAGGCAAACCCAAATCACCTGATTTGCCCGACTGAAAATAATCGTTCAGGAGATTTTCAAAACGTACCAAAATATCTTTGTTGACGTTGCTGCGCGTGATGAATTGGCGGTCATAAAAACGCATACTGTAATTTAAAAGCAATTCAATATTTGAAACAATCAGCGTTTTGCTGTGCTTGTCAATGTTCTGACTCATTTCAAAGGCGATTTTCTTAAAGCAATCTTCCACCATTTTTCTTTCCTTTTTGGACATGTGGAGGGCTTCTTTTACCTCATACGAAAAAAACGAATACGATTTGATGCCCTTGTTTAAAGCCGTGCCCGCCAACAAATCTGGGTGAAAAATCAAGGCCATACCCGACGGTTTGGCTTTCAGTCCGTTGCTATCCACGCCGTACAATTGCCCTGGCGAAATGAATACCAACGTGCCGTCTTCGTAGTCGTAATAACTGTTGCCGTATATCATATTGCCGCACTTGACATTTTTCAGAAAAATGGCATATACGCCCATGTACAACCGATAACTCTGTATTTCGGGGAGCTTGTCAAAATCCACGATACTTACCAGCGGATGCAGCGTGTCCACACCCAAACGGCTGTTATAATCTTTTACGCTATCAATTCTTATTACTTGCTGTTCCATGTCCGTATTAGTTACAGCACAAAGGTAGCAATACGGATTTTCTTAATAATTACAATCCGTAAAACTGGTAAATAATACTGTATTCTGTATAAAAGTACTCTAACAGTTAATAAAGAACTTTGTGATATAGAAAATCAACGCATTATTTCTTTTCAAAAAGGAAATAGCATAACCAGTACTTGCTTGAATATCAATGAGTAATAAAAGCATTTTTGAAAGGGATAAATTAGGGGAAATGATTCGGCTCGACGACGCTCAATATCCTGAATTGTTGCAGGTAATTAAAAAAGCGATGCGCACAATAGCCAAATTAAACACACTGGTTACTGATGACGCAACTCAAATCAACCAAGTGTTTGAAGAGCTTATTGGCCAAAAAGTAGATGAGGCGTTTTTTCTAATTCCACCATTTTACACTGATTTTGGAGAGAATATTCGTATTGGAAAAAATGTGTTTGTAAATCACGCTTGTACGTTTATGGACAGAGGCGGCATTACGCTGGAAGACAATGTTTTAATTGGGCCAAAAGTGAATTTAATCACCACGAATCATCCATTAAACCCCGCCGACCGTAAAGCCACGATTTCTACGCCAATTATCATCAAAAAAGGGGCATGGATTGGCGCAGGTGCAACTGTATTGGGCGGTGTTACGGTGGGCGAAAATGCCGTGGTGGCAGCTGGTGCTGTGGTATCTAAGGATGTGCCAGACAATGTAGTCGTGGCGGGAATACCCGCTAAAATCATAAAAACCATATCAGATGAGCGTCTTTCGAAATGATTTATTCCGTTACAAAGCAAGACTTTGGTACGCATTAATGTTTTTGTTCGGCCTTGTGGCCTGCAAAGAAAATAACTCTGCGGCCTTTCCCAGCAATCATTTGACCAATAACAATGAAATGAAAATTAAAATCACGGTCGGGAATGCGGTAGCTACTGCCGTTTTGTACGACAATCCCACCAGCAGGGATTTTGCCGCAAGGCTTCCGCTTACCTTACACATGGAAGACTACAACAAAACCGAAAAAATCGTGGTCTTGGCCTCGCCGCTTACCTCTGAAAGTGCGGCTTCTGGTTTTGATCCTTCCGCTGGAGACCTCACGTATTATGAGCCATGGGGAAATATAGCCTTGTTTTATAAAGATTTTGGCTATTCCAACGGCTTGATTTCGTTGGGAAAAATCGTGTCAGGCCTCTCTATTTTTGAAGGCAAAGACACGATAACCGTAACATTTGAATTAGACAAATAAGTAATTACTTTTATATAAAAAAATGATAACCAGCAATTTATTATTTTCAGCAGAAGAATTGGCAGCCATCATCCAAGCCGATGATTTGAAAATATCACCTTTCCGAACCGATGGTGTTTCTTATGGCACACCTACTTGGATTTGGGCCGTAGCCGTCGAAGGTCAGTTGTATGTACGGGCCTATCATGGCAAAAATAGTCGTTGGTATCAGGCCGCCATTGCGCAGAAAGCAGGCCGTATTCATGCAGCCCAAATGGTTAAAAATGTAGCGTTTGAGCCTGTCGCGGATTCGTCTCTCAACGACAGGATAAATGAGGCATACAAACAAAAATATAGTGGTAGCCCGTATTTGCCGCCCATGATCAGTGGCCGCGCCAATGAAGCTACCATTCGCATCATTCCGATAGCATCTTAACTAATCCCTTTTCATACAACTATTATGGCAGAAGAAAAAAACAACGCGTCGTCTCGGCGCAAATTTATTCAACAAACGGCACTGGTTGGCGCAGGTGCGATGCTGGCCAGTCCTCTACAACTTTTTTCACAAAATAACGAATTGACTATGAGCAAAAACATCAAATCAAGAGGCTACGCCGCCAAAGACAATTCGGGCAAACTGAGTGCTTGGGAATTCGAACGCCGTCCCGTAGGCGACAACGACATTTTGATAGACATCAAATACGCCAGCATTTGCCATTCGGACATTCACCAAATGAAAGGCGATTGGGGGCCGCAACAATACCCGCAAGTGCCAGGCCACGAGATTGTGGGCGTGGTGTCGGCAGTCGGAAAAAACGTTACGAAATTCAAGGTAGGCGACCGTGCGGGCGTGGGCTGCATGGTGGATAGCTGTATGCAATGCGACAGTTGCAAGCACGGCGAAGAGCATTATTGCGAAAAAGGCCAAACACTTTTTACCTATGGCAACCCCGACAAAACCGCCCCAACAGGCATTACGCAAGGCGGATATTCCAATAACATTGTGGTAAGAGACCATTTTGCCGTACATATTCCTGCGCATATCAGTTTCCAAGAAGCCGCGCCGTTGCTTTGTGCAGGCATCACGACGTACTCGCCGCTCATGCAAGCCAACTTTAAGGTAGGCGACAAAGTGGGCGTTGCGGGCGTGGGCGGTTTGGGGCATTTGGCCGTAAAACTTGCTGTTTCCAAAGGGGCGGAAGTTTATGCGTTCACGACCTCAGCCGACAAAGTGAAAGATATTTTGGCGTGGGGCGCGAAAGAAGTCGTTGTGGTAGATAATCTTGCCAAATTAACTCCGTACAAAGCCAAGTTGGATTATATGATTTCCACGATTCCCGCGCAATTTGATGTAGCCGCGTATGCTTCTACCGTGAAACCTTACGGGCATTTTACGCAAGTGGGAATGCCCGTAGGCTTCCAGCTTAATCTTAGTAACATTGGTTTGGCGATGTCGCGCGTAAACTTCAACGCCTCCCTGATTGGCGGCATTCCAGAGACGCAAGAAGTGATACACTATTGCGCTGACAACAACGTATTGCCTCAAATTCAGGTGATTAAAGCCAACGAAATAAACGACGCTTGGACAAAAGTATTGAACAAACAAGCGCGTTACAGATATGTGATAGATGCATCTTCATTTTAGTGTTATTCCTGTTTAGGTAATTAAAAAATATAGCGAATAAAAAAAGCCACCTACGTTTGTAAGTGGCTTTTTTTGTGGTGTTAAAATATTGATTTAGAATCGTTTCATCACAATTACGCCGCCAATGATAAGCAACATCCCGAGTATGCGCCCAAGACTGATGGGCTGGAATGGCGTACCCATGATTTGAAAATGTTCCATGAGCAAGGAAAGCAACAGTTGCCCCGCCACCACCAAACCAAACGTAAGCCCCGGACCGATGCGCGGAAAAACCAAAACGATGACCGTTACATAAAACGCGCCCAGCAAACCGCCCGCCCAAGCGTAAGAAGGTGCTTCTTTTAATCCTTTCCACGAAACATTTTGGGAGGTAAACAAAATGTACAAAATAAGCGTACAAACGCCCACCGCAAACGAAATCATAGACGCGTGAACGGGACTGCCGCCAGCTTTGGCCATTTTGCCGTTCATGCTGGCCTGTATTGGCAAAAAAGCACCTGCCACGAAAGCCAATATTATCCAAAGGATTCTTTCCATTATATTTTTAGAATAGTAAACTAATTGAATTTGGAGGCAAAGGTATACAGAAGGCGCATTTGTTTATGCTAAACCATATAAAATTAGACCTGATGTTTGGAGGGATAAGACTTTAGTTCAAAAAAGTGAAAACCCCACCTTCTGATTGTTAGTAAAGGTGGGGTTTTCGCTTTTATATCAGTAGAAGATTAGCGATTACGAAGCGTAGAGGCACGTACTTTCAAATGGTCGCTGATTAGTTCTGTTTTAGGTTCGAAATTGTCGGGCGACTCTATTTGATTGATGAGCAAGCGTGCAGCCGTGCGACCAATTTCAAAACTTGGCTGTACGAAAGAGGTAAGTGCAGGCTCGATTACTTCTGCGATAGGTTCGTCGCAGAAGCCCGCCACGCCTATTTCGTTTGGAATATGCAAGCCCGCTTTCTTGATTTCGAGCATGGCACCAATGGCAACCAAGTCATTGACACCAAAAATAGCGTCTGGGCGGTTGGCTGGGTCGGCCAATAATTGCAGAGCCGCTTCTTTACCATCTTCGATGTTAAAACCTTGTTGTATGGTCCATTCTTCTACCACAGGCAAACCATGTTTTTTGAGCGCGGCCACATAACCCGAATGGCGCAACTGACTCAAAAGGAGTGGGGCTGGGCCTCCGATGTGGGCAATGCGTTTATAGCCCATTTCGATAAGATGCTCGACAGTGGCAAAAGCTGCTTCGTAATCGTCAAAAATTACTTTGCTGGCCTCAATTTCTTCGCAAACGCGGTCAAAAAAGACCAAAGGTACTTCGCGACGTTTTAGTACGTTAAAGTGTTCTGTTTGAGAAGTTTGCTTTGATACTGAAACCAAAATGCCATCTACTTTGCTGGAAAGAAGTGTTTTGGTATTGACTACTTCGCGTTCGTAGCTTTCGTTGGACTGGCATACAATTACGTTATAGCCCGCTTTGTAGGCAATGTCTTCTATCCCGCTAATGGCATCAGCAAAAAAGTGATGTGCAATTTCTGGTACAATGACACCAATGGTAAACGTGCGGCTTTGGCGCAGGCTCTGGGCTATGGTGTTCGGGCGGTAGTCGAGGCGTTCGGCTAAGGCCTGCACTTGTTCAATGGTTGCTTTACTTATTTGCGGATTATTCTTCAGTGCACGCGAAACGGTAGAAGGTGAAATGTTTAGTTCGCGAGCTATATCTTTAATAGTGATGGGATCTTTCATTTTTTTGGTCGAATTAAGATTGATGGCCTAAAATGTATTAGTGCTAAAAATTAAACGTAACTACAAAGTTATAAAAAGCGTTTTGCATTTGCGTTGCGTTCTTTGAAAAAAAGCAATCAAAAATTTAAGCCTTGTACATTAGGTGGTTTTAATATTGTGTTTGTTGGCTAATAGCTTTTGGGGGAGCATCATTGTGCTTTATACTAAGCAATGTTTTTATGCAATTTTTTTCAAAAAAACGCAATTTTATTGGGAGACATAGTGTCAAACAGCCGAATTTCCATAACTTTGCACTGTGGTAATATCCACTAAGATATTTCTAATTAAATATTTTTTTGATTCAATAAGATGGCAACCAACAGAACATTCACCATGGTAAAGCCCGACGCTTTCGGCGACGGTAACACAGGCGCGATTACTCAAATGATTGAAGCGGCTGGCTTCAAAATCGTAGCTATGAAATTAACTCGTCTTTCTGCTGAGGCGGCTGGCAAATTCTACAAAGTACACAATGAGCGTCCTTTCTACAAAGATTTGTGTGCTTATATGTCGTCTGGCCCAATCGTGGCGATGATTCTTGAAAAAGACAACGCAGTGTCAGATTTCCGCAAACTTATCGGTGCTACCAACCCTGCAAACGCTGAAGAAGGAACTATCCGTAAACGTTTCGCGAAATCTATCGAAGCCAACGCCGTACACGGTTCTGACTCAGACGAAAATGCCGAAATCGAAGGTAGCTTCTTTTTCTCAGGCTTGGAGCGCGTAAGCTAATCCGCTGACTTTTAGGTTTTTCCTAAAACAAAAATCCTTCTTATAGCTGCTGGCCGTAAGAAGGATTTTTGTTTTGGCACTAAATATTTTTATTCAAAATTGAGGTAGAAGGTTACCGCATGCGTCGTGAGTTTGTTCACGCTGCGTGAATACATATTGCTGTCTTGCTCCTTGATGTCTTGCATGCCATGCGAGAAACGAATTTCGGGCGAAAATTTAAACATCGGATAGTACAAATCAAATCCGAAGCCATATTCCAGCGAAAAATCCGAAGAAGTAGTACGCATAAAGGCCGTTGGGTCAAGCTCTTCGCGTTTTACGCCAATCTCAAAGGCTGGTTTGATGCCGCCGATGATGTACATACGCGTGTTGCCGCGACGCACGGATTTGTATTTGACCAACAACGGAAATTCCATGTAACTATACGTGGACTGGTTCAGGTGTGCCGCTTCGTGGCCGTCTCTGAATCTAAAATCGATTTGGCGTTGGTAAAATGAAACCGTCGGCAGCAAACGGAAGTCAAATTGGTCGTGCAAACGCACGTTCAGAATAAAGCCCGTCGTAAAACCCATGAATTTGCGGGGTTCGATGCCCAACATCACCGAATCGTCTGGCAATTTGGTGTTGTTGAGTTGGTCAATGAAATAAGGCGAGTGTTTTACATTAAGCGAAGTGTTATTGATAGCCACAAAAAAGCCGTAATGCAGCGGCTTTAAGTCATAATTGGGCAAATTGTTGCCTTTACGGCCTGCGCCATAGCTTTTGTGTTTTCTTTTTTGCTTCTCCTCCGATTTGTTTTGAGCTTGTGCGGCCACTGTTAGCAAGCAAGCGGCTAACAAAATACACGAATTTCTCCAAAATTTACGCACGATATTATTAGTAGTGATAAGTAAAATCCTATAAACCTGTTCTTGTGCTTGGTTTCGCAACCAAAACGCTAAAGTAGTGAATGAAAACGGTTTTTAACAAAAAAAAGTATTTGGTGGGCTTCGTGTATTTTATGTTTTTGTGTAAAAGGTTGGTTGTTAAGCGTTGTTTTGGGTCGCTATGGGCTTTAGAGCACAAAGTTCTGTGCCGCACATCAGCCTGCCTTTCATGAATACCTTGTTGGCGGCAATTTTTATTTGTTTTTTGATTTTTTTATAGCATTTTCAGTAGAATTGTCATTGTCGAAATATTCGGCTATAATTTGCTGAATTTTCTTTTCATTATTTAAAGTGTTTCTCAATGTCGAAACTAAAAAATCATAGTTTGTAAAATTAGTATTTGTATTAAGGATTTTATTAATCCAAGCCCACATTTTTTTATTTCCAATTTCTTTTTCAATTGCAATAAAAACTATTGGAGCATAATCATAAACAAAAGTCTGTCTATCTTCAATGACTTTTATTGATTTTATTTTGGAAATGGGTAAGGTTTTGAAGTCTTGTAAATTTTTAAATTTTTCTTCTAATTTTTTGTTATATAATTCTTTACCTAAAATTTCTTCAGTCAGTTTTAGGGATAAATATTCGGCAAATCCTTCCGAAATCATATCGCCAAGTTCTGAATTTGAAACTTTGTAAGTACCAAAATAGTAGTGTCCAAGTTCGTGCGCGATAAATTGTTTATACCATTTTTGATTTTCTTTTTCAAAAAGTGCTCCTAAACCATCATTTCCCCAACCAATTCCCATAATTGTTGGATATGAAACAAATAACCAACCATTATTTTTGGAAGTTGGTGTTGTATTTACAAAAATTGGCGGTTCTGTGAATTTTACTTTTATTTTATTTTCGTAAAACTGCTTAAACTGAGATATTGTGTTTGAAAAATCTTGAATGTCTTGTTTTGAAAATTTAGGGTTTAACAGAATTAAATCACCGTTATCTACATAATCATATTTACCACAAAATAATGTTAGTTCATAAGGTTGTTCACTCTTTAATATAGTTTTTGGGCTTTTTACAGGTTTATTTCCATTGATATAAATGGTAGCGCAATCAACGCATTCAAAGTCAATATCATAATACATTTTTTCATACGAAATGTCTTTTTCTGCATCGTAAATATATGGATACCATGCACTTTGTGAGCCATCTGTTCTTACAGAAAATCCATTAAATGCAATATTTCCTTTCCAATCTTGTCTTGAATAATTTTCAATAGTGTCATTTGCAATTGGAAATTTGCCAACATATCTAAATTGTAATTCATGTGGTAAAAACTTTCCTTTTCCAGTATTGTCTGCGAAATAATAGGCAGAACTTTCTCCCGTTGAAGTTGAATCTTTGTCTGATTTATTGAATACTAAAATAAATTCGTTCGGCTTTTTACTTTTAATATGCAGTAAATTCATTCCTGAATTTAATCGAATTAAATAGTCTTTAATTTTAGGAATATTACTAATAGTTAAATCACAATCAAAAGTCCCTTCATTTATAGAAATTTTCACTTTCCCTTTTATAGTTGGAGCAATTTCTTGGGAATACGAAAGGATTGAAATGCCTAAGCTCAATATAATGGATAATATTCGTTTCATTTTGTATAAATATAATTTTAATGGAGGTTTTAGATGAAATTGCCGCCAACGTTTTGCAGCTTTGTGTTCGGGCTGAATTTTTAGCACTAAACTTGATACGAAGCAAATATATGCAAAAAGCGTCAAACGAAGCATAAAACCTCGCTTGACGCTTTTTGGCAGTTACCTACTGTCGTTTCTGTTACTGCTCCCACTCAGGCATTAATTGTCTTGTCGCTACATTTAGCCGAGTAAACATATTCATTACTGAAATGAAAAGCACCAAAGCTGCTTTTTCTTTTTCACCGAAATGCGTTTCAACTTTAAGCCAAAGTTCGTCTGAAACAGATTCATACTTATTCTCTAATCTGGTAATTGCTTCGGTTAGTTCGAGTGCAGCCTGTTCAGATTCATTAAATAGTTTAGAATCTCTCCAAGATAATACATGTTCAATTCGGTCTCTTGTTACTGGATTGTCTTTAGCTTTTACAATTGCTTCACCAATACACAGTTCACAATTATTTATTTGTCCTACTCGTAGTCCAACATATTCAAGTAGTTCAAAAGATATACCGCTTTGGTATATTGAGCCCATCATTGTTTGAATGGCTGAATTTACGCCTAATACTAAGGCTGGATTTTTCATTCTTGATACCATATTCGTTTTATATTTTCGTTATGGCACAAAGGTATTTTGGGAATAAAAAATTTCTTTTTACAAATGATAAATAATTACTTTATAGCTCTAATTCTACTCAATGAAACTTGCGTTATGCCTAAATAGTTAGCAAGGTCGCCAAGGCTTATTCGTTGAAGTAAACTATTGTTTTCACAAATGAAGTTTTTGTAACGTTCTGTTGCATTCTCTTCAAGCATTTCGCTAATGCGTTTCATCATATTTATAGCGGTAAACGAATGTAATTTACTAAACAAGGTTTCAATACTATGATGCTTTTTACAAAGCGCAACTATTTGTTTTTTACTGATAGAATAAATTTCCGTATCCTCTAAAGCCAAAATCATATATTTAGACGGTTGCTCGGTGAGATAACTGCTAAATTCGGTAAACAACATATTTTCTTTAAAAAAGGTCATAATAAATTCCTTATCGTCTTTAAAAAAATGAGATTTTGTAAGTCCTGATTTTATGAAATAGTAATATTTACATGCTTGGTCTGCTTTTAAAATGAAGTCTCCTTTTGCAAAAGACATGAGTTCAAATGCACTTATAAGGTCTTCGCTTGCGGTGGTGTCAAGTGGCGTAATCTTATTTGTATATTCTAAAATTTCTTTCATATTGTTCTGTTTCTCCCCAATGTTTTAAGAGCCTTTCTTTACGTGTGTGGTAACTCTATATAAACGAAACTTATTGCGTTTATTACTCCTAAAATTAAGATAAACGGCAATGTTTCTGCAAGCATCTTGCTCGCTATTCCTCTGCAAAATCCAAAATATACCAAAAACATGCAAATAAGACATAGATTTATTTGCATGTTTTTGCTGTCTTTCCAAGAAGAAATATGATGTTATTTTAGCCCGAAATACAGCAACGCCACAGGCAACACAAAGAAAATGAGTAGCAAATACAAAAATGCGTTGCTGCGATTGGTGGTCAGTTTGCTGGCCGAACGCTTCACCAACCACACAAATTTTTGGCGCAAATTTGGAAACGGGAACAGTACCAACACACCGATAAGATTAAACAAAAGGTGCGTAATGGCAATACTAATGGCTGTTTCGCTGCGCGACACAGAGGCAAGCAAAGCCGTGATAGTCGTCCCGACGTTAGCGCCCATAATGAAAGGCAAAGACTTTTTGAGGGAAATACGTTCGCCTGCCACCAACGGAACCGTAAGCGAGGTAGTAGCCGCACTCGAACGCACCAAAGCCGTCAGGCCGATGCCCCAAAACAAGGCGATAAGGGGTTCTCCAAATACCTTATCTTCAATTAGTTGTTGTGCGCTACCAATCACCAAACCTTTCAGCACCGCCGAAAAACCAAACACCGAAGCTGGCAACAAAGCCACCGCCGTAAATAACGGAATTAGCACAGAGCCGCCCGTCTGTTGTTCGAACCAAGCCAGTAAAGGTTTGATGGCAAAAGATAAGAATGATTGCCCGTCAGTGCTGCCCGTTGAGAAAAGTTCTGCCAAATGTGTGGCCGTCCCCGAAAGTAACCCGAAGGCGTATTCCATCGGAAACAACAAAATCAGTGTCAGGATATTAAAAAAATGATGCCCCAGCGCAGCGGCAAAGGCTTTGCGGAACTGGCGTTTGTTATAGACGTGCGTAAAAGCCACGAGCATCGCCGTAATGGTTGTCCCGACGTTTGCACCCATCACCATGGGCACGGCTTGCGAGAGTTGCAACGTGCCTGATGCCACAGTAGCCACGATTAAAGCCGTAGTGGTGCTGCTACTCTGTACGGTAGCGGTAGCCAAAAGCCCTAAGCACAAACCTAATAGCGGATTGGAAAATGCTTGTCCAAATTGGTTGGTAAACATTTCGCTGTGCCCGCGAAATAGGGATTCTATCAGCTGTAACGAAAATAAAAAACCAAAAAGGCAAAATATTAATAAAAAGATTCTGACCACCACTTCTTGCCAACTAAGCTGGTGTTGCAGTGCATAGGATTTACTCAAAGCATTATTGTTTACAGAAAGAGCCAACGTTTTTTTATGCTAAAAAATTCTCTGAATCAATTTAAAATGGAGGCCTTTGAGAAAGGCTTACAAGATTTGGAATGTAAAAGAAGGGATCAATACTTTGAATATCAATAGGGCAGGAATGATTTAATTAAGATTTCATACAAACTTAACACAATCGCACCATTATTGGGCGAAGGGCTTGCAAATTATATTCGGAATGCTGATGTGAAATATTTGCTTATAAGTAAATATTTTGATGCAAAATTTAATAACGTAAATTGCTGATATTCTTGGTTTTGTAATTATTAAATTCTCCTTTTTGCGAAATTTTTTAGAAAAACATCAAACAATTGCTTAAATAATTTTATTTGGCAAAATTTCTTATTTTTGAAATAAAATATGTTTGGGGACGCGTGCTTCCCAACACAAAAACGGCGATTTTGGCGCACCTCAACAAATCTAAAAATACGGCCTGATGGCTACTGTTTGCGTGGGGTTTCATTTTTACAAACTTTAACTAACTTTGCGAGTGCCGAAGTGGGAAATCTACTCGGACGAACACCGACCAATACACCCAAAAAAATTTAATCAGGAAAACAAAAATAATATTTTCAAATGGCTCTTATTCAAATGGTTATGCCCAAAATGGGCGAAAGTATCATGGAAGGCACAGTGCTTTCTTGGCTCAAAAAAGTAGGCGATAAAATCGAACAAGACGAGGCAGTTTTGGAAGTGGCCACCGACAAAGTGGACACGGAAGTTCCTGCTACGCACGCTGGTTTTTTGAAAGAGATTTTGGTAAAAGAAGGAGACGTAGTGCCTGTGGGTAGCCCTATCGCTGTGATAGATACCGAAGCCAACGGAACAGCCTCTGCGCCAGCACCAACGCCAGCCGCCACTGTGGCAACTCCTGCTGCCGCTGCACCTGTTGCGGTAGCCAATCATAACCCTGTGGCCGAAGATGCTAACCGTTTTTACTCGCCTCTGGTGATGAGCATTGCTCGCGAAGAAAAAATTTCGATGCAGGAATTAGAAGCCATCGCAGGCACAGGAAAAGACAATCGCGTAACCAAAAAAGATATATTGGCTTATGTTGCTGACCGCACCGCAACTCCTGCCGTAGCCGCTGCGCCAGTGGTTGCCGCACCTGTGGCCGCTGCCGCACCTGTTGTGCAACCAACAGAAGTACAGCCAGTTAGTCAGCCTGCCGTTTCGTATAGCGGTGCTGCCGACATTATCGAAATGGACAGAATGCGCAAAATGATTTCGCAACGAATGGTGGATTCAAAACGTATTTCCCCACACGTAACCTCATTTGTGGAAGCGGACGTAACCAATGTGGTTTACTGGCGTAACCGCGTGAAAAACGAGTTCAAAAGCAAAGAAGGTGATGCCATTACGTTCACGCCAATATTTATTGAGGCGGTGGCGCGTGCCATCAAAGATTACCCGATGATAAACGCATCGGTGGAAGGCGATAAAATTATTGTGAAAAAAGACATCAATATCGGAATGGCGGTGGCTTTGCCAAGCGGAAACCTGATTGTGCCCGTGATTCGCAACGCCGACCAACTCAATATTGTTGGCCTGACCAAACGAGTAAATGATTTGGCACGCCGTGCACGCGAAAACAAACTGACTCCAGACGATTTGTCGGGTGGAACGTTCACGGTTTCTAACGTGGGTTCTTTTGGCAATGTAATGGGTACGCCGATTATCATGCAGCCGCAAATCGCGATTTTGGCTTTGGGTGCGATTCAGAAAAAACCAGCCGTAATCGAAACGCCGTTGGGCGATACGATTGGCATTCGTCACCTGATGTTCTTGTCGCATTCTTACGATCACCGCGTAGTAGATGGTTCGTTGGGCGGAATGTTCGTGCGCCGCGTGGCCGACTATTTGGAAGCCTTCGACCTGAACAGAAAATTATTCTAAGAGTTATATTTAGGCTATAAACACTACAAAATCTCCGTATCTGCATTGTTTTCAGGTACGGAGATTTTTTTGTTCAATAAAATTTAAAAAAAACTTTGAAGTATTACATAATGATATTATGTTTGCAATAAATATTCATTTATTGATTTAAAATTTACTTTTTTATGCAAAAGCTAAAACTCTTTACTTTCGTGGCTATACTGATGGCTGCGTTTTCGGCCTCAGGGCAAGTGCCATATTTTGAATGGGCGCGGAAAATTAGTTGTGATACCTGCCAAACAGGAAATAACACCATTATTTATTACGGTAAAATTACCTATAAAGATAATGTCGGTAATATGTATATTGTAGGTAGTTTATCTGATAGTATTGATTTTACAGATCCAGTCTTTCCATCTCATGATGATGTGGGAGCTTATATTGCTAAATATGATGTGAATGGCAATAAACTATGGGAACAGATGTTTTATTCAGGTTCGAGTATTACTGATATTTCCCACTTTAAAGTAGATGACCAAGGTAATATTTATATCGGGGGGCGTTTTTGGGAGTATATATCATTGGGTAATACTACATTAGAAGGAGGTGCTAATTCAACCTTTATCGCTAAACTGAATGCTAATAATGGCCAAGTCTTTTGGGCTAAGAAATTAGCTGAAGGGTATTTTATGGAGAATATTTCTATCGAAAATATGGTGATTGATAATCAAGGTAATACCTATATTCTTGAGTCGTTTGCCGATACAATTATTTATCAAAATCAAGTTTATGGTACAACTCCGCTTGATTCTTCAGGTTATATGTATGAAGACAATCGCTTGTTGATTAAATGTAATGCAGTAGGTGAGGTGGATTGGGTAAAACATATTGATTTTCATAATGAGAATGAGGTTCGTTCTGGTTTAGCATTAGATGCAGCAGGTAATATTTGGTTGGCAGGCTCATTTGATGATACATTGAATGTAGCGGGGGAAAGTTTGGTGAGTGCAGGACTAAGGGATATGGTTTTGTTGAAATATGCGCCTGATGGAACACTTTTGCTGAAGAAAAGAGCAGGAGGCACAGGGAACGATAATATAACGGGGATAGGAAAAAGTGGTAACGGAATTAGAGTAAGTTTTCAGGTATATTCCAGTACAGCGGATATTTGGGGTATGAGTGTTACGGGTGCAGCTTATGTAGGTTCTGAGTTTATTGCAGAATTAAATACTTCAGCCACAGCCACAGCTGTCAATCCTTTTAAAAGAGGGATTCGTGATTCGGAAGGTAATTACTATGTGTTAGAGTATGGCCAATATATAGCCAAAACAGATAGCTTAGGTAACTTACTTTGGAAAAAGAGCGGGAATTTTGCAAATATAATTGTTAATGCACCTAACGATCTAAATGCTATTATATATGGTGGCGGTTATGCGGATGGTTTGCAGACCCAAGTTGGCAGGATATATTTTACAAAATTAAGCATTGGCCATGAGATAAATGGCACGTTGAGTAGAGTTGCTTCTGCGTCAAGTTGTGCGGATACAAGTGGCCAAAAATTAGCTAATTGGGTAGTAAAGTCCGCAGAAGGCAATTACGCACTCACTGACGAAAATGGTCTTTATCGAATGGGTGTAGTCAAACAAGCGGCTACGACGTATCATGTACAACCCGTAATCCCTGCGTATTTAGAAAACATGGCGGTTCAGGTATGTCCGACAGGAGCGCAGGCCGTTAGTGTGGCGGAAAGCAATACACCGTTGGTGGTTTCAGATAAAAACTTTGGTTTTCAGATAGCCGATTGTCATAAGCTAATGGTTGGTATTAACGAAGGTCGTTTAAGACCTTGCTCTAAAACTCAAACAATTGTTTGGTATCGTAATGTGGGAACAGTTGCCGCACCGAATGCTTATGTTTTGGTAAAATTCCCAGCGTATTTAGTTCCGAAGCAAAGTGCCTTGTCATGGAGCTTGGTAGATGCCGCTACGCATACCTATCGTTTTGAGTTGGGCAGTGTTGCCGCAGGTACTAATACCTATTTTACGGTTCAAGATTCGGTTTTGTGTAATGCACCGATGGGTTATACGTTGTGTGCGCAAGCGAGTATTTATCCAGTGTCGGATTGTCCGTTGCCGAGCAACTGGAACGGCGCGGCGGTAAGTGTGAAAGGTTCTTGCGTAGGCAATGGCATGGTTCGTTTGGGAATTTATAACCCAACAGCCAACAATATGAGCGATTCGGTGAATTATAAAGTGTATTACGATTCGTTGCTGATAGCGCAGAAAAAAGTGAAATTGGCGGCTTCCGATTCTCTTAATTTTCAAGTGTTAGCCAATGGCCATACGATTCGCTTGGAAGCCGAGCAAGTAGCCAACCACCCAACCGAGCAGCAAGTAAGCGTAGTAGTAGAAGGTTGCGTACAGGCGGGCGGCACCGTTACGACAGGTTTTGTAGATGCGTTTTCGGCGAATAATACGGTGAATACAGCGACGAGTTGCGACCAAGTGCGCAATAGCTATGACCCCAACGACAAACAAGTATTTCCGCGTGGTTTGACATCTGAAAACATTGTAGCACCGAACACGGAATTAGAATACCTAATTCGTTTCCAAAATACAGGCAACGACACGGCGTATGTGGTAACGGTTGTAGATACTTTGTCGGAGAAATTGGATATAGAAAGCTTGCGTTTGGGCGTGATGTCGCATAAAGGCAAAATTGATTTACAGACGTTGAACGGTAAAACGTATTTGCGTTGGACGTTTGCCAACATCATGTTGCCAGACAGCGGCGCAAATCAGTTGGGAAGCAATGGTTTTGTACAATTCTATATCAAACCCTTGTCGAGCAATGCTTTAGGAACAAAAGTGCGCAACAAGGCCGCTATTTATTTCGACTATAACGCGCCAGTGATAACGAACGAGACGGTAACAACGTTTGACAATATCGTGTATAGCAATCCGAGTTTGGGTGGCAACGTGATAACAGGCAGCAAACAAAATGTGGTTAACGGTTCATGGTTGTTGTGGCCAAACCCAGCGAAAGGGGAGTTTCATGTGAGTTTGTCTGAGCGTTCGGAAGTAACGGTAACAGACGTAACAGGCAAGGTTTATTATACCCAAAAACAAGAGGCTGGCGCGAATACAGTTCGTTTGTCGGACTATGCTTCAGGCCTTTACTTCGTGAAAGTATCGGACAGCAAAGGTGTAAGTATGAAGAAAATCGTGTTGGAGTAATCATTAAAATAAAAGCAGAATGCCCACGACAATATCGTGGGCATTCTGCTTTTATACGTATCTAGTTCAAACTATTTTCCTCTAATAATATCCACGGGGTCAATGCGTGAGGCCTTGCGAGCAGGAATATAACCCGCCAAAGCTGTCGAAATGATGGCAAAGGCAAAACCTGCTACATAAAACATCGGATCAAAGTTAATATTAAGGTGGTCGAGGGTTACAAGCCCTTTGATTTTTACCTCTACCATTGCCGCAATACGACAAACTACATAGCCAAATATTAAGCCCAACACGCCACCAGCAAACCCAATGACGAGGGCTTCTATCATAAACAAATTACGAATATCGCGGTTTTTGAAGCCAATTGATTTGAGAATGGCGATGTCGGTCATTTTTTCGTAAATCATCATCATCAGGATATTGAAAATCCCGAAACCCGCCACAATCAGAATGGAAACAATTACCATGTAGGTCGCAAGGTTTTGAATTTTAAATACGCCAAAAATACCTGCATTGGCATCTTTCCACGTTTGAGCACGATAACCAAACATTTTTTCATATTCTGTCGAAAGAATATCCGCGTGGTCAGGATTTTTGAGTTTGATATTAATATCTGTTACATAATAAGAGTCCGCATTCATGAGTTTTTGGGCACTGCGCAAATTCATCATGGCACGCACATCGTCGATGGCCGTAATACCCGTCTGTGTGATGCCGACTACTTTCATGTCCACTACCGCAAACGTGGTGCTGACCGTGATAATGTCATCAACTTTCGCGCCCAGCTTTTCGGCTACGCCTTTGCCCAAAATAATGCCGTTATTGATGGTTTTTAGGCGCATGACATCACCCGCAATTTGGTCGCGGTGCACATTAAACAACCGATTTTCTTTGTCGATGTCTACGCCCGCAATAGTGGCGGGAAGCTCTTTAAAACCAGCCTTAAAGATGGCTTGTGTACCCACAAAAGGAGCAGCACCTTGTATTTCGGGATTACGTTCTATAATTTCAATAATACCATTGCTATTATGAATGCGTTTGTCCACATCTTTTTGCTTTTGATTGCGTAGCACTGTCCAGTGATTAGGGTCTGGCGACATTTTCTCGACAATGCTGGGTGGATATTTTTCGGGGTCGTTGAAAATGTGCAGGTGAGGCGAATTATTAATGATTTTGTCAATCATATAGTTTTGTAAACCCGTAATAATACCAGCCTGAAAGATAAAAACGGTAATGCCGAACATTACACCCAGCATGGCTACAATTGTTTGGCGATGTTTGGACACCAAATGCACAAAGGCGATGCGCAGAATCGTATTTTTTTTGAATATATTCATTTAAGAAAAGAAAACAATGCTAATATTCCCCAATAATCACCTTTGATAGTCAGTTGTTTGGGCTTTTAGGTAAAAATGACTAGTGATTTAAGATGCGAAAATCATATAACTAATCTACAATCGCAAACTCCAAATTCATAAAACAGTACATTATCGGTGTTGCCATCTACAAAAAATACGTACCACAAACCCAAAATATTTGCATCTTGCGGCAGCACTATCAAATCTTATTCTAATGTCTAAACTAATTCTTAAAAATCTGGACGAGGCACTAGCTGAGTTGGATAAAATCGCAGCAAAACACAATGTTCAGACCGTCAATTGGTCGGCGTATCGTATTTTTCAGCACTGCGCCCAAACCATAGCATATTCCATGACGGGCTACCCCGCCCAGAAACCCAAGTGGCTGCAATGGACGATTGGCAAACTCGCTATTTTTAAATTCTTACGTCAGGGCTATATGAGCCACGATTTGGCCGCGCCTGTGCCAGGTTCGCCCGCTTTGCAGACAGAAGGTACAACCGCCGAAGGTATCGCACTTTTACGCGAAACGATTCAGCAGTTTAAGGCTTTTGAAAAACCCCTGCAACCACATTTGTTTTTTGGAACATTGTCCAAACAAGAATACGATCAATATTTTGCCATGCACCTAGCCGACCACCTGTCGGAAGTGAAGTATTAAATTTTTCTTAATGGAAACAATGTAATAATCGAGGTTTGTTATTGGTATTAATCAAGTAAACGAATTACTACAACGTTTGCATTTGAGCCAAAATACAAGTTGATTATGCGCTATCTTGTTTTTTTATCAAAAAAAACTTTGCTTTGAATCGTATTATACGATATAAACCAATTTAACGGAAACAAATAATTTTTTAGGTGTATGGATATTCCTCAACAAGAAGGCGAACCTTTATTGCTCAGTTATAAAGAAACTGGCAAAGGTTTACCTGTCGTGCTTTTACATGGGTTTTGCGAAACAAAAGAGATTTGGAAAAACTTTGTCCCTGTTTTGTCCAAAAACTATCGTGTCATTACGGTAGATCTGGCAGGTTTTGGGAAAAATCCGCCACTTACGCACGCGCTTACTATCGGCGATATGGCCGAAGATGTATATCATTTGCTCAAGCATCTGAACGTAGAACAATGCGTAATGATTGGCCATTCGATGGGCGGTTATGTGGCATTGGCTTTTGCAGAGAAGTTTTCTCAACGCCTCAAAGGATTGGGTTTATTTCATTCCACAGCGCACGCCGACAGCCTCGAAAAACGCCAAGGCCGCACCAAAACGCTGGATTATATAGACCGCTACGGAGTAGCCGAATTTGTGGAAGAGTTCGTAACGCCTTTGTTTTTTGAAGGCCGCCGCAAAGAACTCAAAGACGAAATCAAGTTTGTAACAGATATGGGCAAGGCTACGCCAAAATCGACAGTAGTAGAAGCAATTAAGGCTATGCGCGACCGCAAAGACCGCACAAAGGTTCTGGAAAAAGCTAATTTCCCGATTTTGTTCATTGTTGGCCGCAACGACTCGGCTATCAATTTTGTGCATACCAGCGCACAATTTATTATCCCCGAAAATGCCACGGTGCATATTTTGAACAATACAGGACACATGGGAATGTTTGAGCGCGAAAAAGAGACATTGCGCATGGTCAAGCACTTTTTGGAAGATGTAGAGGTGCACGCGTAATCTCATTTTTATTACTAATGTATGAAAAAGGCTATGTTGCGATAGGTGTTAGCAACGTAGCCTTTTGGTATTTTTAGTAGAAAAGAAATTTCTATAAAATTGACTTTCTCATAAAATACGCACAACTTGGACTTTACTTTTCAGTAAAAACCAATTAAAGTAGATTTTCAAAATAATTTATTACACACATTAAAGACTAAACGTACTTTTATGGCAAACCTTTTCGCAACCAAATCATTAACAAAGCTATTATCCGAATCTTCGGACGAGCATAACTCGCTCAAGCGCACGCTTGGCCGTTGGAATCTCGTTTCGTTGGGTATCGGTGCTATTATTGGGGCGGGTATTTTCGTTCTTACAGGACAAGCAGCCGCCAACTATTCGGGGCCTGCGGTAGTTCTTTCATTTATGGTCGCGGCGATTGCCTGCGCTTTTGCGGGGCTTTGTTATGCCGAATTTGCCTCTATGATTCCGATTGCGGGAAGTGCTTACACGTATGCGTATGCGACTTTGGGCGAGTTTATCGCTTGGATTATTGGCTGGGATTTGATTTTGGAATATTTGTTCGGAGCTTCTACGGTGGCCGTTGGTTGGTCGGGCTATGTGGTCAGTTTCCTCAAAGACTGGGGCGTTACTGTTCCGCAAGCCATTTCGAGTGCCCCTTTTGCTTACGACACCGCTACTGGACAATGGTCTTCTACGGGTGCGATTGTTAATTTCCCTGCCGTGTTCATTATTTTGGTAATGACTGCACTTTTGGTAACGGGTATCAAAGAATCGGCAAACTTTAACAATGTTATTGTATTCGTGAAAGTTGTCGTGATTTTGCTTTTCATTGCTTTTGGTATCAGTTACGTAGTGCCCGAAAACTGGCATCCGTTTATTCCTGAAAATCAAGGCGAATTTGGCCATTTCGGTTGGAGCGGTGTGTTCCGTGCCGCTGGCGTTATTTTCTTTGCGTATGTGGGCTTCGATGCCGTTTCGACTGCTGCGCAAGAAGCCAAAAACCCTCAAAAAGATATGCCTTGGGCTATTTTAGGTTCGTTGGCCGTGTGTACGGTTATTTATGTGTTGGTTGGTTTGGTAATGACGGGTATTGTTTCTTATCCGAAATTGAATGATGCTGCCCCTGTGGCCGTAGCCGTAAACACAGCAGGCGAGGGCATGAATTGGCTTCGTACACCAATCAAAATTGGTGCGATTGCAGGTCTTAGCTCTGTAGTTTTGGTAATGTTGATGGGTCAGCCTCGTATTTTCTTTGCTATGTCTCGCGATGGTTTGTTGCCTGCCTCTTTCAGCAAAGTGCATCCAAAATACCAAACGCCTTATGTTACAACCATTATTTCGGGTAGCGTAGCGGCTTTGGTGGCTGGTCTTTTCCCCATCAATATTTTGGGTGAGTTGGTATCTATCGGTACGTTGCTTGCCTTCGTGATTGTATGCGGCGGTATTTTGGTACTTCGCTACAAACGCCCAGACATTAACCGTCCGTTCAAAACACCACTATTCCCAGTGCTTCCAATCTTGGGTATTTTGTCTTCGTTGGGCGTAATGGCTACGCTGCCTGGTGATACTTGGTTACGTTTGATTATTTGGATGGTGTTGGGTATCGTGATTTACTTTGCGTATGGCCGCAAGCACAGCAAAGTAAGCAACCAACCTGCCGAATAGTTCTTGGTAGAAAAATATACACAAAGAAGTCCGCTAAAGCATTGATTTTAGCGGACTTCTTTTGTTTTTGGGGAAGATGCCACACCTAATGGCTTTTGTTCCTGATTTTTAAATAAATCCGTTAGGATTAGAATCTTTGTAGAAGTTTATACATCAATTATTTTCTAAGAAGTTGGCGTAATCAAAATTTTAAATTTTAATGAACACAAAAACGCCTCTCAAATCACTGCTTGAGAGGCGTTTTTGTTGGTATTCGTAATGGTAAATTCTTATTTGAATGCTGGAATACCTGTAATTTCATTACCCAAAATGAGCAAGTGAATATCGTGTGTTCCTTCGTAAGTAATCACCGATTCGAGGTTGGCCATGTGGCGCATGATTGGGTATTCGCCCGTAATGCCCATGCCGCCATGAATTTGGCGTGCTTCGCGTGCGATGTGCAAAGCCATGTCCACGTTATTGCGTTTGGCTGTTGAGATTTGCGCAGTTGTGGCACGGCCTTCGTTTTTGAGTTGTCCCAGACGCAAAGCCAACAATTGTGCTTTGGTGATTTCGGTTAAAAATTCAGCTAACTTCTTCTGTACCAATTGGAAAGAAGCGATAGGTTTGCCAAATTGGATACGTTCTGCCGCGTATTTGCGAGCCGACTCGTAGCAGTCCATTGCTGCGCCAATAGCTCCCCACGCGATGCCATAACGTGCCGAATCCAAGCACATAAGCGGCGCACCCAAGCCCGATTTGTTTGGCAAAAGGTTTTCTTTTGGCACTTTTACGTTATCAAATACCAACTCGCCTGTGCAGCTTGCACGCAAAGACCATTTGTTATGTGTTTCTGGCGTGGTGAAACCTTCCATGCCGCGTTCCACGATAAGCCCATGAATACGACCTTCTTCGTTTTTCGCCCAAACTACGGCCACATCTGCACGCGGTGCGTTAGAAATCCACATTTTAGCCCCGTTCAGCAAATAATGGTCGCCCATGTCTTTGAAGTTGGTTACCATGCCCGCAGGATTTGAGCCGTGGTCGGGTTCGGTAAGGCCAAAACTGCCCAGCCATTCGCCAGATGCCAATTTTGGTAAATATTTTTTGCGTTGCGCCTCGTTGCCGAAAGCATAAATAGGATACATCACCAACGAACTTTGCACGGAAACCGTCGAGCGCATACCAGAATCGCCGCGTTCAATTTCTTGCATGATAAGGCCGTAAGAAATGTAATCAAGACCGCCGCCGCCGTATTCGGTCGGGATAGTTGGGCCAAACGCGCCCACGTCACCGAATTTGCGTACCAAATCGTAAGGGAAATATGCTTTTTGACAACAATCTTCGATGATTGGCGAAATTTCTTTTTTCACGAACTCGCGCACCGTGCCACGAATAAGTTTGTGTTCTTCGGTGAGCAAGTCGTCAATGTTATAAAAATCTGGCGACTCGAATGTGTCCGTAGCCGTGCGGCGTTGAATTTGTTCTTCTGTAGAATACATTGTTTTGAAATAATGTTTTTTGATGGGTACGAACCCGATGTATTGATAGATTGTTTGGCGGCAAATATAGAGAAATACCGCAAATTTTTAGAATGGAACTTTAATTGTACAGATTTCCTAAAATAAAATGTAAAAATACTTGCAAGTTTTGTTTGTTTTGGGGACTTTGCAACAGAAAACGGCGGGCAAATAGCTTGCTAAAGTGCTCATTTTAAATCTTAAACATACTTTATGGATTTCATGATTAGTTCGCCGCTCGGTAATTCCGTAATTTCGGCAGGTCTGGGATTATTTTTATTTTCGCTCATGGCCTTAATTGCCGTAGAGCTCAAAAATTCAAACTCTAAAGTGCAATCTTTTCTCTGGATTTTCTTTTCGTTCTTTTTGCCATTTTTGCCAATCGTGTATTTTGTGCGTTTGGGAATGAATAGTTTGAAAAGAAAACAAGCATCGGTTTAGGTAAATATAGTGAGCTTAATGTATTTAACCCTTAACCAGATTTATTATGAATGAAAACACAAAACTAGGTATATTTGTACTTGTTACTTCGTTTTTAGGTAGTTATGCAAGTATATTAATGGGAATTTCTCATGATTACCTAAAGAGCATTCCGTTTTCAATCGTTTTTATGTTTACGTCTTTTATAATATATTATAGGCTAAACAAAAAATTGAAAAGCAGGTAAATATTATGAGTAAGGTTTCCCCCCTTGTACAGACACTATAACCATTAAATCAAATATTATGAATATAAATGAAAGAATAAAACTACTGTTAGTTGTTGTATTTTCTTCATTTGCGTGCAATTATATCAGTAAGAGAATAGGCATTTATGATGATTACGTAAAGTTTATCCCTTTTTCGTTGGTTTTTATGCTTACGTCGGTTATCGCATACTATAGCATACTCAAAATGCTGAAAAAAAGGCAATAGGGTATAAATCTCGTATTCTTTATCGTTTTTTCTCACAGGCTTCGGAACGCTCCGAGGCCTGTTTTTTTTTATGCAAAATGCGGATGTGGCGGGGCGCGTTTGTGTGTGTAATTATGCTACAAAGATACGAAGCCTAAAGGCTTTGTGTTGGCGGCAATAAATGCCATTAACCCGTTAGGGTTGGAATCTTGGTAGTAAATTGAAGGCGATAGGCTTTGAACGCCGTAGGTGTGGCATCTTGCCTGCACGTTGCCAGAAATTTTAAAAGAATTGTTTTGATTATCAGTAAATTATTAGGTGTGGAAAACTTTTTGTTGGAGGCTTGTCACCCTTTTTATCTTCGAGAAACGTCTTGTATGCGTACAGATTTATTTAAACCGAAAATAACCTAAAAGTGCCAAAATTTTGGGTAGGGGACATTATGTGTTTTAGTGTGATTATTTTTAAAAAAAATACGAAAATATTTTGATACAATTAACGTGTGTGTTATGTTTGCACTCACAACGTTGTTAATAATATTAAGCACCATAACCTGTTTGATTATGGTTACTTGTGGGAAAATAAGCCGAACAGATACTAAAATAAGATAGTAGGCATGAAAATTAAATCTAAATTTTGTACAATGAAAAAAAAGTATTTATTATGTTTTTGCGCTTGTCGCATTCGTTTTTGCTTGTAATAAGTCTGATTTGCCCAAGGCTTCTTCTGGAGATGGTAGTGCGGAGATTGGTGCTGTTATACTAACTCCTGAGTTAATAGGTAAATCTCACAATGAAATCATAGAATATATAGACCATAATGTTGTTTTAGGTAAGGGAGATTCTCTTGATTTAAAAGCAATTGATGAGGCATGCTTAACGCAATTATTACAATATAATTCTGAGACTCATTTATTGCAATTAAGTGATGATGAGATTAAGGCATCTTACTATAAAAGGGATGAACTTTATACTCCAGAAAATTATTCATCTTTAAACCTTAAAGATGCTTATGTTGATAATGCTAAACGACTGGTTTCTATCCCGAACGTTCTGAGCCAGCAGGAGTTTGCTATTGTAGAGGAATTGTTTATAGCCATTGAGGATAGTAAGAAACTAACCAATAGAAGTGATGCTTACAAGGCGGTGAAGTCATCAATTCAAAAGGCAAGTAGTTCTATTGATAATTTGAAGTTAGATTATTCGGTACATCAAGGTTATGTTTCTAGACTCACAATTGCAGTTGCAGCAAATTCTTTAGAATATTGGTATCAGTATCATCAAAATACTCAAAATCCGCCATCATTGCCTATTTGGGTTGGAATGGATGCTATGGGTGCGTTGGTAGGTGCTGGGGTTTCAATAGGAAATGATTGGATAGATGGTCATCCAATAAATTGGGGACATGCTGGAATGGGTGCTTTGGGAGGAGCAATTGGAGGTTCTGTTCCAAGCACTAGATGGTTCAAAGCTGTTTTTGTCTAATGTTTAATTGATGCTAGTACTTAAATTTATAAAATAAAATACTTAACCCTTAATTATAGTTTTATGAGTATAGCAGAAAGAATAAAACTACTGTTAGTTGTTGTATTTTCTTCATTTGCGTGCAATTATATCAGTAAGAGAATAGGCATTTATGATGATTACGTAAAGTTTATCCCTTTTTCGTTGGTTTTTATGCTTACGTCGGTTATCGCATACTATAGCATACTCAAAATGCTGAAAAAAAGGCAATAGGGTATAAATCTCGTATTCTTTATCGTTTTTTCTCACAGGCTTCGGAACGCTCCGAGGCCTGTTTTTTTTTATGCAAAATGCGGATGTGGCGGGGCGCGTTTGTGTGTGTAATTATGCTACAAAGCCTAAAGGCTTTGTGGTGTTGGTGGCGATAAATGCCATTAAACCCGTTAGGGTTGGAATCTTGGTAGAAAAAGAGAAGGCGATAGGCTTTGAACGCCGTAGGTGTGGCATCTTGTCTGCACGTTGCCAGAAATTTTAAATTGATTGTGTCGATTATCAGTAAATTATTAGGTGTGGAAAACTTTTTGCTGGAGGCTTGTCACCCTTTTTGTCTTCGAGAAACGTCTTGTATGTGTACAGATTTATTTAAACCGAAAATAACCTAAAAGTGCCGAAATTTTGGGTAGGGGAGATTTTGCACTTTGGTGTGGTTATTTAAAAATTAAATATAAAAATATTTGCAATTATTCGCTGTGTTTCGGATTTTAGTGGGGGATGGTATATAAAGTATTTGTAGTTTATTCCTGCTTTATAGCTAATGCTATCATGTGAAGTTAGTGGCAATTTATATAAACAATTTTTATTTAAAATTTAAATATTATAATTATGAAAAATTTACAAGGTTTTTTATTGTTTTTTTTCTCGGTTTTTTCTTTTTGAGTTCTAAAGCTGAAGAGGTTGTTAAGGATAAAATCAGCACATCTTCCATGAGAGTTGGTGAAATTACTTCAAGAAAAGATATGGAGGCTCTCAACTTAGATAAAAAGTTTGGATTAAGCGAGAAAGTTTATAATGAGTTTTTAAATAGTCTTACTTTTGAAAATGGGGTATTTGTTGGAGCTATATATGATGGAGTAGAAAGAGAATTATTAGATACGAAATCTAGTGATGCTTTTTGGGCGTATTTTGGTATTTCCCTCAGATCTCCGCAGCCATCAAAAAAATGCTACAATATTCGATAGGCTAGCCTAAACGAGGTCATTGCAAATCAAATAACCGATGGATTTGTGTGATTAGATGCGATGACAACATCAAGTTAGAGAATTAAGACGTTAGATTGCCACTAACGTTTTTTGTTATTATATATAGTAGATTTTGGTAAACAAAGTAAAATAGAAAATCTGAGTAATTTATATAAAAATATACTTTTGTTAATTATATAAACATAAAAGGTTTGAAAAATTACGATGAATTTCCAATACTTTATTTATATGATACAAGAAAAAAACTCATCTGGCAGAAATCAGGCTGGTTTAGTAAGAACCTAAAAATTATAGATAGAAAAATAAAAAAATATAATTAAAATAGTTGCATGGCTTCTTTTATTTTTCTCCCATTTCATTCATCAAATTGAGGGTAAAGCAAGCGGCAAGGCCAGCCGTTTCGGTGCGAAGGCGGCTTTCGCCCAGCGTAACTGCCCCAAAACCCGCTTCTTTGGCCATGTCTATTTCTTCGGGCGCAAAATCTCCTTCAGGACCAATCAGGATACAGTATTTTTGCTGTGGGCGAATGGCTTTGTGCAGCGGCAAGCGTTCGCCTTCCTCTAAATGCGCAATCCATTTTTGGTCGGCGGTGCATTGTTTCAGAAATTGTTTGTAAGAAATCATCTCGTGAAGCACAGGCACATACATTTTCAGGGATTGTTTGGCGGCACTGATGGCCACTTTTTCCAAACGCTCCAAATTGATTTGTTTGCGCTCTGAGTGTGCAGTGTTTAGGAAAGTAATTTCCTCAATGCCCATTTCTACGGCTTTTTCCAACATCCATTCGATGCGGTCAATGTTTTTGGTCGGCGCAATGGCCAAATGAATGGCAAAAGGTCGCGGCGGCGTGTAGCTGCGTTCTTGTATGCGAAACTGGCATTTTTTGGGGTGTGCGTCGGTGATGATGGCCGTGTACAAATAGCCTTTGCCGTCGGTTAGGTGCAGCGTATCGCCTACTTCTTTGCGCAGCACGCGCACGATGTGTTTGGACTCGTCTTCGTCGAAATGCGTAACGTTTTGGCAGTCGGCCAAATAAAATAATTGCATAAATTCACTAAATCTATTTCATAAAAAAACAACCGCCTGTCGGTCAGTGAGTTGTCCAACAAGCGGTTTGGGTTTTAATCTGCTAAAAGCAAATGAGTCTTAGCGATTTGTATATTTTTTTACCAATTCAACTACTGAATCAAAGTTAAGTGGCTTTGGCAAATATTCATTGAATCCCACTTCTTTAAAATCGTGCATGGTGTAGCCTTTAGCATTGCCCGAAATGGCAATAATAGGCACATTGGCTTTTTCTGGATTAGAAAGGTGGCGGATTTCGCGCGCGCACTCCATTCCGTCCATTATCGGCATATTTATATCCATCAGGATAACATCAATCGTGTTATCGTTGAGGAGCTCTAATACTGCTTGTCCGTTTTTGGCCGACAAAATCTCGAAATTTTGGAATTGTAAGATTTTTTTTGCCAAATTCTGAATAACCGAACTGTCTTCGGCTATAAGCACCGTCTTTGTCATTGGTAGATAGATTTACTGCTTAATTATTTTAAAATAGTTACTTGATGAGTCGGGCAGTAGCTGTCTGCCAGCAACTGCGCCACAAAGTTAGCTTTTCGCTTGCAATATGTTTGCATAGTTAGCCAAAAAATCTTCAAAAGCCATAGAAAGTTCTGTCAAATTTTCTAATAATTTAGCTTTTTTCCCATTTTTTAAATCTGTTTCGATGTCTTTGGCTTTGCGTGCGACCTGTTCGACTCCCATCGTTCCCGAATTGCCTTTGAGAGTATGTAGAGCCGACAGTACACCTTTGTCATTGCCTTCTTGGGCTTCTTTTTTGGAGATTTCGATGAGTTCGGCGGCCTCTATTTCAAATTCTTTGAATGTTTCTACCAAAAACTCCTCGCCCAAATGTTTACGCAATTGTCCCACTACTTCCAAATTCAAAATTTCATTGACAGTAGTTGCAGAGGCTTTTGCCTCAGCAGTACGAGTGTTGGCTTGAGGTAGCCAATGTTTTATTACGCTTGTAAGTTTTTCGGCATTGATTGGCTTTGGGATGTAGTCGTCCATGCCTGCTTGCAAAAACTTTTCGCGGTCGTCTTGCATGGAATAAGCCGTCATGGCAATAATGGTTGGCGTGTGTGGTAAATGCAAATCCTTGATGTGTTGCGTAGCGGTTACACCGTCCATTTCTGGCATTTGTATATCCATGAGTACCAACGAATAAGCATTGTTTTTGACCATTTCGATGGCCTCCAAACCGTTGCTGGCTACTTCTACACGGCAGCCGATTTTTTTCAAAATTTCGGACGCTACTTTCTGGTTAATATGATTGTCGTCCACTACTAGCAGGTAAGGAGCCGATTCGGCATCAAAAACAATGTCTAATTTTTTGCTTTTTCGAGGTTCTAAAAAAGTTTCGGGCTTGGCCTCTTTCACCTGAAATGTAAACCAAAATGTAGAACCTTCGCCTTCAACGGATGCTATGCCTATATCGCCTTTCATTAGTTGTGTGAGTTGCTTGGAAATGGCTAGTCCCAAGCCCGTACCGCCATAGGATTTGGTAGAAGAAATGTCTATTTGCTCGAAATATCCGAACAAGATTTTTTGATTTTCTTCCGAAATGCCTATGCCCGTATCTTTTACCTCGCAGCGAATCGTATAAACATTGTTTTTCTTTTCTGTTAAAGAAAAATTGACTTTAATGCTGCCCTCATCCGTAAACTTGATGGCGTTGGAGGTGAGGTTTGAAAGGATTTGCAAAAGCCGCGTTTCGTCGGCGCGAATAAATTGCGGCACTTCGGGTGCTATCGTATAGCCCAATACCAAACCTTTTGTGTTGGCTTGTGGTCTGTACAGCGAAATGAGTTTTTCGGCTGTGTGCGAAAGACTTACAGTTGTTTTACGGAGCTCCATTTTGCCCGCTTCAATTTTAGAAATATCCAAAATATCGTTCAAAATGTTGAGCAGTGTTTCCGACGATTTTTTGATGGTCTGGACGTATTCTTGTTGTTGTGGCTGCAAATCCGTATCCGAAAGCAAATCAATCACGCCGATAATTCCGTTCATGGGTGTTCGGATTTCGTGGCTCATGTTGGCCAAGAACTTTTCTTTTACTTTCAGTGAGCGTTCCGCGAGTTCTTTGGCTTTTTCTGACGCTTCTGACGCTTTTTTCAATTCCGTAATGTCGCGGGCAACGCCTTCCGTACCAATCACGCGGTTATTATTGTCATAAATAATCCGAATATTGGTAATGAAATTTTGCACGTCGCCATTTTCAGCCACAATGGGCACTTCAAAGTTTTTGATACGTCCTTTGCGATACAAACTTCTGATGGCTTGTTTGCGCCGAACGTTGTAGATATAAAAGGCATTGATGTTTTTTCCGATGATTTCTTCGGGTGTGTAGCCGCAAATTTCTTTCACCGAAGGGCTGATAATCAAGAAATTGCCATTGGCATCGGTACGGAAATAAATGTCTTGGAACGACTCAAAAATATTGCGGAATTTTTCCTCTTTTTCTTGTAGTGCGATTTCGTTGTTTTTCTTTTCGGTAATATCGTGCGCAATGCCCGAAACTTCCGCAATATAATCTTTGTGCCAGTGTATCGGGTTTAGGAAAATTTCGAGCCAACGCGTTGTACTATCGGGATTAAGTGCATGTATTTCAAAATGTTGTGCCTTTCCCTCAAAAGCGGACTCATAGCGTTTTTGTAGTTGGTCGGCTGGCCAATTGCAAAGTTTATCAATCGGATGACTTGGCAAAAGGCGCGTATGTTGGCTGGTCGTCTGGTAGTTTTTATTGAAAGAAGTGAGTTGATTTTGCCTGTCCACCGACCACATCAAGTGCGAACTACTTTCAAAAATGGCGTTGAGCCGTGCGCTTTGTTCTTGTATTTTTTCTTCTTGCGCTTTACGCTGAATGGCCAAAGCCATTTGCCCCGAAATAAAATGCAGTAGTTCCAAGTCTTGCGGCGTGTAGGTACTGGCACTTACAAACGACTGTATGGCAATTAGGCCAATGACCGAATCATTGATTTTGAGCGGAACGCCGAGCCATACTTTGGGCATACGTCCATGTACCGTGATAATTTTTTGTTCTATTAACTGCGCTAAAATTTCTTCGTGCAAAAAAAGCGGCTTGCCCTGATCCATGGCGTATTCGGTCAGGCCATTACTTTTGGGGCGTGCGCCACGATCCACTTTTCCGCCAAAATTTTCGTCCACATAATACACAAACCGAATGTCTTTTCCGTCGGCTTCCTCCAAGGCTATATAGAAGTTGTCCGCATCAATTACTTTTTTTAGTTCGTTGTGAATATTTTCGTAAAGCGTTGATAGATTCGTGCTTTCTACTATCAAATTAGCCATCAGATAGTAGAGATTTTGTGCGTTTTGGGTGCGGCGTTGGGTGGTAATATCTTCCCCGATAAGTATGTAGGTGTTGGAACTTCCCAAGAAAATAGAATTAAACTTGAGTAGTTTTACTTGCCCGTACTGATTGACTATTTCGTACTCGGTGTTATTGATTAAATCCGTTTCGGGTGAAAGTTCAGGCGTTGTATTGTAGGTGTTTTTGTACCAAAAATTTTGCCATTTTTTGCCAATCAGGGTGCAGAGAGGCTGCTCCATCACTTTTTCAAAGGCATTGTTACTGTGTAAAATCGTTCCTTCTTTGTCCAGGGAAACCGATAAAAGATGGGCGTTTTGCATGGAATGGAGTAGTTGGTTTTCGGTGGCTTGTGCCGCCAATTGCCGACTGAGGTGCTCTTCGGCTTGCTGGCGTTCGGTAATGTCGAGGATAGAAGAAATATAGCCCTTAAAATCCCCCGTTTTGTCTGTGTAAGGCACTCCGCTGTCGAGCATCAGGCGGAACTCTCCGTCGTGGCGGCGCATGCGGTATTGCATTTCGTATTTTTTTCTTCGCTTAAAGGCCATGTCCATCGTGGCCAACATCAACCCCAAATCGTCGGGGTGAATGTGGGTGAGCCAACCGTTATTTTGCTCGCCTTCGGGTGTGCTTTTGGTGAAGTCCAGCCATTGTTTGCTGAAGTAGTAATAATAGTTGTTGGCATTGGCCAGCTTGAGCAACGTGGGCGCGTTATTGGCCAGTATCTCAAATTTTCGCTCATTTTCGTCGATTACTTTTTCGGCTTGCTTACGCGCCGTAATGTCCCGAACCACCGACTGAATGTAGCTTTTGTCTCCAAAAGTAAGCGGCTGTAACATTACTTCAGTCTCAATAATATTGCCGTTTTTGTGCTGGTGCTGCCACTCAAAAAATTGTGGCTTTCCGCCAAAGGCTTGCTCAATGTAATAAATTGCTTTTTCTATTGAAGAACTGCCGTCTGCTTGTTTGGCGGGCGAAATGGAAGTAGGCGAAGCCCCTACAATTTCTTCTCGACGCACGCCAAACATGGTAAGTGTACGTTCGTTGCATTCGATAAACAAATAATCTTCGTTGAGCAACAAAATGGCATCGTGGCTCGTATTTAAGAGCTGTCTGTATAAGGCAACTTCTATTTCGGCAGGGTATAGCATAGTAATCAAAACAACCAATTATGTTTAACAAAAATGCTGTTTTCTCTTTTAAATAAAAAACTAAATCTTATGTAGGTACAATAATTGCTTGGTTTTTAGTGGTTTTATCTGTAAGAAATTTTGCAAAAAACTTTACTTTTCTTTGGCATACCGCAGTGGGCTTGTGCCTGTTTTCTTCTTAAAAAAACGGCTAAACTCTTCAATGTTATCGTAATACAACAAGCTGGCCACTTCCGAAACATTGTACTTGCCCGCTTTGAGTAAGTGCTTGGCTTGCATGAGTCGTAGCTCGTCGATGTGTTCTTTGGCCGTGCGGCCTGTCGTGTCGGTGAGTAGTTTGCTCAGTTGCGCGATGGACGTGTTCAGGGCGTTGGCATAAAACGTTACTTTGCGTTCTTTGTAAAAATGTTTTACCAGTAATTGTTGAAAGTCAGCCAAGCGTTTTTCTTTCCCGATGTGTTTGGCGTTGGCTGTTTGGCCATTGTCGCGGCTGAGCAAGATATTTTCTATTTCATACAAAAAAATAATAATCTCGCTTCGGATAATTTCCTTCTGAAACGCGTGCGCGTCTTCGCCAATAATGCGTTTGATGCGATGAATCAGTCCCCAAATAAGTTCGTGCTCTTCGGCGGTAAGTTGCACATAGCCAATGCCTTTGTTGCGCAAAAGCTGAAATCTTTCCAAAAAATAAATGTTGTTGAGCGTCTCGGTCAGGAAACTTTTCTGGAACATGACCAACGTACACCGAAAATCTTCGGATGCATCGGAGACTTCCAGCGTGTTGAACGGGCTAAAAATGGCAAAACTACCTTGTTCGTATCGGATTTCTTGGTCAGAAACTTTCATGGTAATGTGCCCCGACAAACAAAATGCCAATTGGTAGCCACTCATGCGCACCGCCGAGCGGCGTAACAGGTTGTGGCTGTGCACTTCGGCCACGTAATAATCTCGTATTTTGGTTTTGGTGTTGCGCTCTGCCATACGCGAGTAACAAATATTTGGGGTATAAAGGAGGTGAAAATAGTCAAAAAATAGAAAAATAATGTCAAATATACGGCTTTCTTGTTCCATACATTTGTTAAATCGTAAGGTCGGTAAAAAGAACTACTAATTTAATTTTTTTGAGATGTGCCAAGCATAAATATCTTTTGGTTAATATTACTGGCCTATCCGAGTAGGATATTTTTTAGCAAACAAAATTATATACCAAACATTTAACAAGTAAAAAAAGACATGACAGTACAAGACTTAAAATCAAAACTTACGTTGCCCGTAATCGTATCGCCGATGTTCATTATTTCGGGGACAAAGTTGGTAATCGAATGTTGTAAAAATGGCATTGTGGGCACGTTTCCAGCCCTCAATGGCCGCACCAGCGAAGCGTTTGAAGCAATGTTGCAGGAAGTAACGACGGAATTGGCCAAGTTTGAGCAAGAGACAGGCCGCAAAGCTGCGCCGTTTGGCGTGAACATTATCGTAAACAAAACCAATCCGCGCGTAATGCCTGATTTGCAATTGTGTATGAAATACAAAGTACCGTTGGTTATCACTTCGTTGGGTGCTGTAAAAGAATTGGTGGACGCGGTGCATAGCTATGGCGGTTTGGTTTTTCACGACATCGTGAAGAAACGCCACGCCGAAAAAGCTGCCGAAGCAGGTGTCGATGGACTTATTTGCGTGTCGGCGGGTGCGGGTGGCCACGCGGGTACGGCCAATCCGTTCGCGCTTATTTCCGAAATTAAAAATTTTTATAAAGGTGCGGTGTTGTTGGCGGGCAGCCTCGACACGGGCGCGGACGTTTTGGCGGCTCAAACCATTGGCGCGGATTTCGCTTACATGGGGACGCGTTTTATTGCTACGCAAGAATGTTTGGCACAAGACGAATACAAAGCGATGGTTGTGAGTTCGGGCATCGACGACATTATTTACACAGACGGCGTGTCGGGTGTGAATGCCAACTTCCTCAAACAAAGCATCGTGAAAGCGGGCATTAACATTGAAGAGAAAAAAGAAGAGGATTTCTCGAAACTCTCTGGCGATGAGGCCAAAGCGTGGAAAGATATTTGGTCGGCGGGACATGGTTGCGCGGGCATCACGGAGGTGGTGAGTGTGCACGCGTTAGTAGAAAAACTTAAATCGGAGTACAAATCTGCTTTGGACAAAAACGCCGCCATTAGCGCACAACTTAGTTTTTAGTCAAAAATCCCTTGTTTGAGTAAATTAGCTATGGAAACTTCTTGGGCAACCCACTCGGTCAGTAACCAATACACCGAGTTGGCCGACTATAATTTGTTTAGCACAGACCTTGTGCTTAAAGAATATTTTGAACAAAAAAACGCCCAATGGGCAACGGATATCTTGCAGCAAACAGGCCATGATATTGGCACGGCGTGGGCATATCATCAGGCCACATTAGCCAACAAACACACGCCTGTTTTGCATACGTTTGATAACAGAGGCAACCGCCGCGACGTGGTGGAATTTCATCCTGCTTGGCATTGGTTTATGAAATATGCCAAAAATTCGGGAATGATTTCCGCACCGTTTGAAAGTGAACAGCCGCACCGTTGGGCATTTTTTGGCGCAAGTTTTATGCTCATGTCGCAGGTGGAAGACGGTTCTATGTGCCCGACTACCATGACGCAAGGAGCTATTCCATTGATTGCCAGAGAATCAGAACTCTGGCAATTACTCAAAGATAAATTGCTCAGCCACGAATACGACGAAAGAGATTTGCCGATTGCCGACAAAAAATCGGTTTGGATTGGCATGGGCATGACCGAAAAACAAGGCGGCTCCGACGTAAGAGCCAACCAGACGATTGCCACGCCTGTCGGCAAGTCGGGGCGAGGCCAAGCCTATTTGCTCAAAGGGCACAAATGGTTTTTTTCGGCTCCCATGTGCGATGCGCATTTGGTGGTGGCACGTACAAGCGATACCGATGCGCTGGGTTGCTTTTTTGTACCAAGATGGAAATTTGATGGCACAAAAAACGCCGTACAAGTGCAACGCCTGAAAGACAAAGTCGGCAACAAAAGTAATTCGAGTAGTGAAGTAGAATTTCAGGACGCGTGGGGCATTTTGATGGGCGAAGAGGGAAGAGGTATCCCGACCATTATCGAAATGGCCAATTATACGCGTTTGGCTTGTGTGTTGGGCAGCGCGGGGATTATTCGCCAAGCTACCGTACAAGCCATTGCTTATACCAGACAAAGAACTGCTTTTGGTGAAAAATTGTATCAACAACCGCTCATGCGCAATGTTTTGGTGGATTTTGCGCTGGAAAGCGAAGCCGCCCAACATTTAGGTTTGAGACTTTCCGAAGCGTTCGAAGCCGACGAAAACGACCTTTCGGCCAAAGCGTGGAAAAGATTGGTAACGCCTGCGGCCAAATACTGGACGTGCAAGCGTGCCGAAAGCCTGACGGCGGAAGCAATGGAAGTTTTCGGTGGAAATGGTTACGTGGACGATGGCATAATGGCAAGGCTTTTCCGCGAAGCTCCCGTCAATTCGATTTGGGAAGGTTCGGGTAATGTCATGTGTTTGGATGTACTCAGAGCCGTTCACAAAGAGCCAGCATTAGTAAAAGTTTTGTTGGGAGAATTGAGCCAAATGGCTGGCGGCGAGGCACAAATCTTAAAAGCAATAGCGGCTTTGGGGCAATTGTTTGCGGCAGAACCTGCGCTTTTGGAAGCGAGAGCCCGATTATTAACCGAAAAACTGGCACTTATCGTACAGGCTTGCCTGATGAAACAACGTGCACCCGAATTGATGAGTGCCGCATTCATAGACATCAGACTTGGCCAGCCATTAGCCGCCAATTATGGCGCATTTATTTCGGATAACATACACCACGAAAGCATATTGGAAAGAAGTTTTCCGTCTGTTTTCTAAAACAAACAACCTGTTAGTACAGCAATCAAATTAACCTATACAAAACCATGAATCTACTATCGGTATTCGATTCGAATGTTCGAAAATTTGCTCAAAAAGACTTTATCCGTTACAACGGCGCAGGCCAAACCTACCAGCAAGTACAAGCCAAAACGCTTCGTGTGGCGGCTTTTCTTCAACAAAACGGCATTGGACAAGACGATAAAGTAGCTTTGTTTTGCTATAACTCGCCTTCATTTGTTTGGTTTTTGTTGGGAGCTTGGCGGCTTGGCGCGGTGGTTGTGCCTGTCAATCACAAACTTAAAGCGCGTGAGCTGGAATATATTCTCACTGATTCGGACGCGAAATTTTTGCTTTTTGATGCGCAGCTTAACAGCGTGGTAGAAGAACTCTCGTTGTCTATTCCCAAAGCCAGCACGCAAGGACAAGTGTCGGGCACAATTGAAATCGAATCGCATCTGGACACGGTCTCGCCATTGAATTTGGCGTATACAGCGGTGTTGTCGTTGGAATCGGTCGGCGAAATTTTATATACTTCTGGTACGACGGGTTTCCCGAAAGGTTGTGTGATGCCGCACCGTAGTATTTATGTGGCGGCGCAAATTGCGGCAGTTGGCGTTTCGATGAAAAAAGATGAACGCCTACTAATGGCCATGCCGATTTGGCACGCTTCGCCCCTGAACAACTGGTTTGGCGGTACGCTGTACGTAGGCGGCACGGTGGTATTGTTGCGAGAATATCATCCGTTACATTTCTTGCAAACGATTCAAAACGAGAAGATTACCTTGTATTTTGGTGCGCCTATCTCGTATTCGATGCCTATGAATATGCTTCAAAATTTCTTTGATTTTGATTTGAGTAGCGTAAGGGTTTGGGCGTATGGCGCAGGGCCAATCGGCGAAGATTTGAGCAGAAAAATTAGTGCGCATTATAAGCACGGCGACTTTTTTCAGGTGTTCGGCATGACGGAAACAGGCCCTACGGGCATTGTTTTGTATCCAGAAGAACAGTTGCGGAAGGCGGGTTCTATCGGGAAATATCCGTTGCCAACCGTAAGTATTAAGGTGGTGGACGAAAATGGCCACGAGGTCGGTAACGGCGGCGTGGGCGAAATTCTGATGAAAGCCGATAGTTGCATGAGTGGTTATTACAAAAAGCCTGAAGCCACGCAAGAAGCCTTTACGGCAGATGGTTGGTACATCACAGGCGACATCGTCCGAATAGACGAAGAAGGCTATATGTACGTGATAGACAGGAAGAAAGACATTATTATTTCGGGTGGAGAAAATGTTTATTCCAAAGAAGTTGAAGATGCTTTGCTCGCGCACCACGAGGTAATAGATGTGGCCGTGATTGGGACGGAACATCCCGAATGGGGCGAAACTGTAACGGCGGTTTTGGTGGTGAAAAATCCTGAATCGGTTACAGATGACATGATCAAAGACTTTCTGAAACCTGTGATTGCGGGGTATAAAATCCCCAAGATTTATCATTTCGCGGAAGTGCTGCCGCGCACGCCATCTGGCAAAATCCAGAAGTTTATTTTGAAAAAACAGTTAGTTTAAAAAGCACTCTAATCAGCTATGCAAACCACAACGGAATTACTGGAAATTATAGAACTGGAGCAACAATCCGAAAGGGTTTTTGTGGGAAAAAGTCGCTTCATGGGTAGCCCCAATATTTTTGGAGGGCAAGTGGTGGCGCAAGCACTGAACGCCGCCACTCGAACCGTCACGAAGGAACGCGTTTGTCATTCGTTGCATTGCTATTTTGTATTGCCTGGCAACCTCAAACTTCCTGTAAGTTATGAAGTGGCAGCAGTCAGAGATGGTGGCAGTTTCACGACTCGTTTTGTAACAGCCAAACAAAATGACGTGCCTATTTTTGTGATGGCAGCATCGTTTCAGGGCGAAGAAGTCGGTGTGGCGCATCAGGTAACTATGCCGCAAGTGCCTGCTCCCGAAACGCTTTCAGGTTGGATAGATTTATCGTTTATGGAAGATGCTCATGAACAGGCGCGAATGAGTTTGTTTGTGAATGCGGAACGACCACTTGAGATGCGTTCGTGTTTTCAGCCCGATTATTCGGATTCGGCACAGTTGCAGAACAAAAGCCAAGTTTGGTTTCGATTTAAAGATGTACCCGAAAATATCAGTCTGCCGCATATTCAACAGCTCATTGCTTACGCTTCGGATTATAATATTCTGGGAACGGCCTTGCTTGCGCATGGCAACAAGTACAATTATATCAATACGCAAATGGCGAGTTTAGACCATGCCATTTGGTTTCATAAGCCCGTTACAGACCTGACGGATTGGCTTTTGTTCGATATGGTTTCGCCTGCTGCGGCTGGGGCGCGTGGCTTCGCTTCGGGTCATATATTCAGCAGGGCGGGAGAGTTGGTGGCTACCGTAGCGCAAGAAGGTTTGCTCAGGCCGATGACATTGCGCGAACCCGTACATTCCAATAATGCCCAAACAGTAGCCCGCGCAGAAAAGTAAAAGATATTTAACCCTGATAAGTGTCAAGCATTTATCAGGGTTTTTTGTTTGAAAGAAGTGGCTGAGAAAAGAAATACATTGCAAAAAGTTTTACTTTAGGAAATGTTAAAAACTGCTAAAAAGCGTTAAAAAACATAAAATAGTTTTGAGGTGATTGTAAAATAAACGCAATTTGCCAAACAATTTTTATTTAACCCCTATCTAATTCCCACATGAAAAACCTTTTAAAAACCGCTATTCTATGCCTTTTGTTCTGTCACTTATCAGTTGTGCAAGCGCAACCATTACAAATGGGCGATTGGCAAAAAATAAAAACACCTTCTATTGGAGGATATGTAGCACTTGGGGCTATATACAAAGGCAATATGTATGCTTACGCTAATGATTCTAATTATATTTCCGCTAATCAGGCAAATACTTGGAGTAGTTATGATCCCCTATATGGATATTTTTATCCTGCGCGCTATCTGAAACAAGTAGGAGGGCGATTGGTTTGGGTCGGAGGCAACCAAATAAAACTAAAAGATTATACGACAGAATCTTGGACAGATACACTCATCCCAATGACTCCTAATATTAATAATATAAGGAATTGGGCAGATGTCTTTTTGTTACATCAAGATTCAGTTTTAGCAATTGGTGAAATGGGGACACTACATCAGGATAGTCTTTTTATACTAAAAGCAGATACTATTACATGGCAGTTTAAACCAATCACTTTCAATGCCCCTGATAATATTAAAATAAAATCGCCTTATAGTGGAAAAAGCACAGGCAATGCTTTATATTTAAGTTACGCAAAACCAGAAAATTCAGGTTTTTATGGTTATCGTTTAGTTAAATCCATAGATAATGGACATAACTGGTTAAGGGTTTGTATGGGAAGCGTATCTAATTTTGAAATACTAAATAATGAGCTTTATACCATTAATCAATTAGCGGATTCTCTCACCATCTTGCGACGCGTCTTGCCAGATACCACCACCCAAGTGATAGGGGCAGGGCTGCATAAAAAATCACTTAATGGTGAATCTAAACTTTATGCACACCAAAATACTCTTTACCTTACAGGCCAAGATGGGGTCTATAAACTCAATGGCTTGGCTTGGGAAAAAGTGGGGGCATGGCAACCTTACACATTAGGCAATATCTCAGGCCTGGTATTTCAGCAGGATACGATTTGGGCAAGCACTTCCAGAGGCTTGTTTCGTTATGACCCACAAACATTGTTTTGGGAAGCGCGTAACAATGGCATTAATAGTGCAGATGACCGAATTACATTATTAGATGTTCAGGAGAATAAGGTATTATTTAGCAGAACAGATAACTCCAAAAGTCTGTATGCACTTTCGGAAGATAATCTACAAAGTTCTTCTTTTATTTTAGAAGCCGATTGGAACTACTACAGTAGTTATCATTTGCAAGACAATGACAATATTTTGGCTTATGATAAATTGCTGAAACATGGCTACGCCAATGGTTTGGCTTGGGATACAGACAATCTGAGTTTGCCTCCTAATCAGACAAGTTATGGCATTGTACAAAAAGACCCTTATGTTTTTATTTCATTGGGTTTGGGTGGCTTGGTTTATCGCAGTGAAGATGGTGGCTATAGTTGGACGCTGAAAAATACAGGCAAACCTACTACTGACTATGGTGGTAATTACTTGTTTTTGGTCAATAATATCTTGTACCAGTACAGAGGCTGGGATTTATATCGCAGTACAGACAATGCCGAGACATGGATTAAATGTAATTTCACGAACAATGTAGCAGAATTTAGTCAAGCAGGCCCAGCGCATCATGGGAATGAGGTGTTTGTTGCTTTAAATTACGACAGCACCTATTTCCATTCAGTTGATAATGGCCTTACTTGGACAAAGAAAACTTTCCCTGCTTATTTGCACCAAGGTGGTGCATTTAACATAGGAGAACAAATGTATTTTATTGCACGTAGTGACTATTGGCAGGGCTATGGCAAAATCTATCGCTACGAAGGAGACATAAATGCGGCTGTTTTTGTGGCAGATTTTCCTCTTGTTCTACAGTTGCAAAAGGCCATGTCCAATGATAGTTTACTATTTATAAAAGCGAATGATAATGTGTATTATGCCGCTTATGAGCCAATGCTTCCGACAGGTATTCGCAGTCCGAAATATTCCTCTATTGCAGTGAATCTGTACCCCAATCCCGCCAAACAGGCTTTTTCCTTAGAACTTCCAGTAGCCACGCAAGAGGCAGACATTCGTATTTTGGATATGCTTGGAAAAGAGTATTTACATCATGCACATCAAGGCGATAATCGCCTCTCTATTTCGCTCAAGGATATGCCCGCAGGTATGTATTTGGTTCGCATTCAGACGGATAAGGGAAGCACTACCCAAAAATTGATGGTGCAGCAATAAACTAAAATAAACCTCGCCGCCTGATTCTGGGTTATAAGCAATCAGGCGGCGAGGTTTATTTTTATTAAAAATGAACTACTTTGGTTACTCGCAAATTTCGCGGATTGCTTGCAAAATCACTTCGCAAGACTCGCGAATTTGCTCGTCGGTGATGGTAAGTGGCGGCGCAATGCGCATCGAATTATCACAAAACAAAAACCAGTCCGTAATGACACCCAACTCAATGGCGCGGTCTATCACAGCTTTGAGCACCTCGAACGACTGCATTTCTACGGCCATCATTAGTCCTTTGTTGCGGATTTGGTGTATGGCGGAGTGTTGTAAATATTCTTTGAATAAATTGGCTTTGCGTTCTACGTCTGCCACTAAGTTCTCATTTTGAAGTACTTGCAGCGTAGCCAACGAAGCCGCCGCACTCACGGGGTGGCCGCCAAAAGTCGTGATATGTCCTAAAAGTGGGTTGTTTTTAAAACTCCCCATTATTTTTTGAGAAGAAATAAACGCCCCAATCGGCATACCGCCGCCCATGCCTTTGGCGCAAACCAAAATGTCGGGCGCAATGCCGTAATGTTCAAATCCCCAAAACTTGCCCGTACGTCCGAAACCTGCTTGTATTTCGTCCAAAATCAAGAGCGTACCCGTTCGTGTGCAACGCTCGCGCAAAGCCTGCATGTATTCGGCACTTGCCACGCGTACGCCTGCTTCGCCTTGCACGGTTTCCAGTATTACGGCGGCTGTTTCGGTGCTAATCTGTTCTAAATCTGCCATTTCTCCAAATCGAATATTATACATTTCGGGTAGCAGAGGGCGGTAATTTTGTTTGAAAATCTCGTTGCCACCTGCCGAAAGTGCGCCATGCGACGAACCGTGATAGGCATTGACGGCACTCAAAAAACGCCTGCGGCCAGTGTAGCGTTTGGCCAATTTAATCGCGCCTTCTACGGCTTCGCTTCCCGAATTGACCAAATACACATTGTCCAGATTGGGCGGCAAAGTCTGCACCAAGGCAGCGGCCAATTGCGTTTGCGGCGACTGTACATATTCGCCGTACACCATCAAGTGCAAATAGCGGTCTGTTTGGGCATGAATCGCCTCGATTACGCGCGGGTGTCGGTGGCCTACGTTGCTTACCCCGATGCCCGAAATTAGGTCGGTATAGCGTTTTCCGTCGGGTGCGTACATATAAACGCCTTCGGCGCGTTCTATCTCGATAAGTAACGGAAAATCAGTAGTTTGTGCTAAATTTTGTAAAAAAAGCTGGCGGTTAGATAACACTATTTTTTCTTTGTTTTGGTCTTCGTTGATTTGGAATTGCTTTTGCCCGAATTGCTGCTTGCCGCAGTTTTTTTGCTTTGCTTTTTTGGTTCGGGTTCTGGCGTGTAATACACTCCCGTTACGCTCTTTTTGGTTGGGCGTTCTTCTACGCGCCACTTGAATCCCTTGAAGCGTTTTTCGGGTTCTTGCAACTCGTGCGGCGGAATGAAAGCTGCGTCGGGTTTGGTGAGGAAAGTGATATTATTGAGTTTGTTTTTTTCTTTAAACCGAACAATCATGTTGCTGCAATTCACGCGGTTCATGCCCGTCAGTGCCGTGTCGCCTTCGAGTGCAAAGTAAATACTTTGGCCGTTGCCGTTTACGTTGATGCGCTGAATTTGGTTTTTATTAAAAAACGCCAACATATTTTTGCCTTTTACTTGGTTAAAGTTTTTGAGGCTGTCGCGGCTGATAATGAAGGCGTTGCCGCGCATATACATTTTGTCGGGCGTGTTGTTTTTTTGCAAAAGCCAAACCGAATCGGCAGTTAGTTGGCTGCCCGCGTTCCAAAGGACGGGGTCTTGATAAAAATAAATAGTTGAGTCGGCAAAATTATATACCAACGAATCGCAAATGGCCTGAATGTCAGATTTGAAAATTCGTACATGGTTGTAAGCCAATAATTTACTTGGTTTTGCGCGACCAGTTTTGGGGTCGGGGCTGCCCACCGAAAGTAGCGTGTCGGCTGTCAGAAACATGGTATCTTTTTCGGCTGGTGTTTTCATCAGCACATGGCCATATACTTTGGAATAGCCGCTATTTTTGGAGTAAATCGCCTCGTCGCCAAAAATGGTAATGCTGTCTTTTTTAGAAAACATCACGACTTTTCCTTTCGCAAAACCTCTGTCTTGTGCTTTGTTGTAAGTCGAATAATCACTGGTAAGTTTGTATTCGGGCGTGTTTACGTTGGAACGGCCTTCAAACGAAGCAGTTTCGGTGTTGGTGTCGTATTCGCCTTTGTTGGATTTGAGTACGCCTTCGGCGGTCGTGATGGTGGTTGGCCCCGAAAAATACGCCACTTTGGTTTCGGTATTGTAACGCAACGTATCGGTTTCGAGCGTATAATTTTCGCTTACCAAACGAACTTTCTTTTTGAAAATCATCGTTTTAGAATTACGATTATATTCGCCAATGGTACTGGTCAGCGTGTTTTTGCCGTCCACGATTTTGCCGCCCGAATAGTAGTAGGCCGAACCTTCGTTCATGTGATAATCCAGCGAACGGGTAGTCAGGATTTTGCCTTTGTCGTTGAGTGTAACATTGCCGCGCAGCTTGGCCAATTGGTTGCTTTCAAAGAAATGAAGCGTGTCGCTGGTGGCCGTCGAGCCGTCGTCTTGCACGATACGCACATTGCCGAAGGCTTCAAATTTTTTGGATTGAACAAAACTATTGAGCAAATCGCAATACAACATTTTACCAGGTTGATTGACTTGCACATTGCCCCTAAATTGGCGTACATCTTCGCCTCTAATCTTAAAGCCTTCTAAAGATTCGCTTTTAATCCCTGTTTGTTGGGCATATAATGCTGTGGGCAAGCTGCCGAGCCAAAGCAAAAGTACAATTAGTTTGTTTCGCATTTAAAATATTGGTCTGTTGGAAATGCTGTGAATCACAGCGTTGTGTTTGCGGCTGCAAATCTCGCGCCAAAATTAGGAAAACCAGCGCAATGTTTGCCAACCAAAACAAAGATGCAGCCGCAAAAATAAGAATCTTGTGCGGCTGCATTTCTTCAAAATTTTTTATTCAAACAAAAATTAGTTGCTTCTGAGTTTTTGGCGTTCCACGTAGGCCGACACAAAAATACTAAGCTCGTAAAGCAAATAAATCGGGATAGCCACGATTAACTGACTCATTACGTCGGGGCTTGGCGTAAGAATAGCCGCAATCAACAGAATCACGACAGCCGCATGACGACGGAAATGGCGCATCAAATGCGGCGTAACAATGCCCGCTTTGGAAAGTGCGTACACCACCATCGGCAATTGGAACATCAGGCCACAGGCCAAAACCATCATTGTAAGTACCTCTATGTAAGAGAGTAAGTCAAATTCGTTGATGATGCTTTCGTCTATTTGGTAGTTGGCCAAAAAGTTGATGGAAAGCGGAGCTACGATATAATAGCCAAACAAAATACCCGTCAGGAATAAAGTACTCACCGACAGCACCGCCCAGCGCGTAATTTTGCGTTCCTCGTGATACAAACCTGGCGCAATAAAACGCCATAATTCCCAAAACACATACGGAAAGGCAATGACAAAACCCGCCAAAATCGAAATGGAAAGGTGCGTCGTAAACTGGCCTGTCATGTTGCGGCTCTGAATCGTAAAATTAAGCTGCTCCACACACAAAAACGGTTGATCTACAATTTGTGCGAGTTGGCACATCATTTTATATGTCCAGAAGTCGGGGCGGGAAGGGCCTAATATTATTTCATGGAATAAAATTCGTTTTTCCACAAAGGCAACCACCGCCAACACCACAATGGCAATTACCGAGCGGATCACGTGCCAGCGCAGCTCCTCCAAGTGGTCTATGAAGGTCATTTCTTTTAAATCATCGTTTTTCATGGTTGCAAAAATAATAGCTCGCCGCAAATACACTACAATTCTGTTTCTAAAAAATAAAACATAGTTTTTGCGAAAAGAACTTTTATGTGAAAACCCCAAGAAATATGTTTACCTTCGCCCGTCTTTTCGATATAAAGAAATATAGTTAAGGCTTCTCTCTACACAAGGCGGGGTGTCGTTGATGCTCCCGCCGATTTTAATGTAGTTCGCTTTTGAAATAGAAATATTTATTCACAAATATATTTTTTATTCTGCTAAAACCCTGCTTGCTTCGAGTGGGGTTTTTTATTGAAAATATCAATTAGTAACTTGCACTTGTATTTTTGTCGCTTTGCCCTCATACAACGCAAGAAAAATATATCAATCCTTTCACAGATTTTGGTTTTAAGAAATGGTTTTGATTGAGTACTAAAAAATCAGCATAAAGAGAGATTTAAAATTTAAGCAATAAAATGACAATTATATTTCATAAATATCAGGGAACAGGCAACGATTTTGTAATGATAGACAATCGTTCGGGAGTTTTTGACCGCCAAAATAACCAGCTTGTTGCCTTGCTTTGTCATCGACGCTTTGGAGTGGGTGCGGACGGCCTTATCCTGATTCAGAAGCGTCAAGACTTTGATTTTGAGATGATTTACTTCAATGCCGACGGCTACGAAGGTTCGATGTGCGGCAACGGTGGCCGTTGTGCTGTTGCGTTTGCGCACACGCTGGGGCTATTCGACACGCACACTACTTTTATGGCAACCGATGGTTTGCACGAGGCCACCATTACCCCCGAAAACGAAATTCGCCTCAAAATGCAAGACGTAAGCAGCGTAGAACGCAACCCCGAATTTGCGTATATGAACACAGGTTCGCCGCATTATGTTACTTTCAGTCAGGGACTTACCAACAAAGATGTGTTTGCAGAAGGTCGCGCCATTCGCTATAACGACCGATTCGCGGCGGTAGGCACAAACGTTAATTTTGTAGAAAAACAGGCCGACAATACGCTGTTTGTGCGCACTTACGAGCGTGGTGTAGAAGACGAAACTTATTCGTGCGGCACAGGCGTAACGGCGGCAGCCCTGACCGCTTCGGTGGATTTGCCTTCTCCTATTCGCATCAAAACATTAGGCGGAAACCTACAAGTTGCTTTTGAAGCCATTGACAGCGAGCATTTTAAGAATATTTTCTTGATTGGGCCAGCCCAAAAAGTTTTTGAAGGAACATTTGAATACTCAGCCCAAGCATGAGTTTGCACATCGTAAGGCATGAGCCTTTTGCCTGGAAAAACACGCGGCTTTCTTATGTGCAATACGGCGACGGACAGCGCGTACTTTTGGCTTTTCATGGTTTTGGGCAGAATAAAAATGCGTGGCTTTCTGTGGCGCAAGCCTTAGGAAATGAGTATTGTATTTATAGCTTTGATTTGTTTTTTCATGGAGAAAGCATTTGGCCAAATAGCGACGAACCCATTGAAAAACAAGACGTTAAAAATATTTTTGAGGCATTTTTACAAGAAAAACAGATTCAACAATTTGGTGTAATGGGCTTTAGTTTGGGCGCAAAAATAGCTTTGTGTCTGGCAGAATTATTTCCCACACGCCTGAATCAACTTATATTGGCGGCTCCCGACGGGCTGCATATTAATTTTTGGTATCGGCTGGCAACAGGCAGCCAACTAATGCGTTATATATTTAAGTCGCTGATTTCAAATCCTGATTTCTTTTTGAATATGGTGCATTGGTTGGGAAAAGCAAGGCTCGTGAATAAAAAACTGCTGCAATTTGCCTTAAGTCAAATGCACAATCCCGAAAAACGTAGGCAAGTGTATTATAGTTGGTGTGCGTTTCGAAAATTAACACCGAACGTCGAACTTATTGCCGCAAATTGTAACCAACGCAAGATAATGACTGTACTTTTTGTGGGTATTGCAGACAACGTAATTCCTCACAAGAAAATAAAAAACAAATTAAAATCTATTGAATACAAAAAAATAAATATATTGGAGGCAAACCATGTAAATTTACTACAAAAGGTATCCGAATATTACAAGCATAATTTAATACAAAGTCTATAAGAATGCTAGCATAAAAGCAAATAAAATGAAAGTGTTTTGTTAAAAATAATCTTTAAAACTTTATTTTTTAAATGTTTTTTGATAAATAGGATGAATTAACGTACATTGTAATTGGTAATTTCATACTTTTGCACGCGAATTTTTAGATATATTCATTTTTGAAGTATTTTATTGGCCTTTAGTAAGGCTTTTCGTCAGAACATAATACTCGATAGCTTCTTTATAATCAATGAGTTACAACGAAATAGTATTTTTCTCTATATTTTTAATATTTGTGGGCGGAATGCTTGCCTTAGATTTAGGCGTATTCAGCAAAAAAAACCACATTATTACATTCAAGGAAGCGGGTATTTGGAGTATGGTGTGGGTGGCAGCCGCGCTTGTTTTTTATACGATTCTTTACACGCATGGCGACTTAATACATGGTATAGAGGACTTTAGCCGCTTGCGTGAGATTGTTTATCGTTTTGGCGATGAGCAGCAAGTACACATCAACGATCACGATTTTGCAGAAAGTGTACAAAACTATCGCCATAATCTTTCCATCGAATTTATGACTGGTTATCTGACCGAATATGCGCTTTCGGTTGATAATATTTTTGTCATTATTATGATTTTTACCTCTTTCGGTGTGCGTGAAAAATACTTCAAAAAAGTGCTTTTTTGGGGAATTTTAGGTGCCATTATTATGCGTTTTGGTTTTATATTTTTGGGCGCAGCTCTGATCCAAAAATTTGCTTGGATATTATATCTTTTTGGTGGTTTTTTGATTTTTACAGGTGCAAAAATGTTCTTAGAACAAAGCGGCGATGATGATGAGAAAATAGAACCAGAAAAGCATTTTATTGTGCGCTTGGCCTCTAGATATTTCTCCGTATTTCCGCGTTATGTTGGCGAATATTTTTTCATTAAAAAGAATGGCCACGTAATGCTTACGCCACTATTTATGGTGTTGCTTATCATTGAATTTACGGACCTTATTTTTGCGGTGGACTCTGTACCTGCGGTGTTCTCTATTACTCAAGATCCGTATGTAGTTTTTTTCTCTAACATATTTGCTATCATGGGGTTGCGTTCTATGTTTTTCTTCCTGACCAACATCATGCACTTGTTCCACTACCTAAAAACAGGTTTGGCGGTGCTACTTATTTTTATTGGCGGAAAAATGATTGCGCATCATTGGCTTGAGCCGCTCGGTTTCAAAACAGAATATTCACTTTATATCATTATTGGCATTTTGGGAGTTAGTGTAATTGCTTCTTTGGCCTTCCCTAAAAAGAAACATCACGCGCATTAATTTTTTTATTGAATTTCCTAAAAAATTAACTTTTTTTATTGCGTTTTTATGTTTCAGATTATTCCAGCCATCGACATTATTGATGGCAAATGTGTACGCCTAACACAAGGCGATTTTTCTCAAAAAACAGAATACAATACAGACCCTTTGGCCGTTGCCAAATCATTTGAAAATGCAGGATTAAAGCGTCTGCATTTAGTGGATTTGGATGGCGCAAAACAGAAAAAAATAATCAATATTTCGGTACTGGAAAGCATTGCCAAAAACACCAATTTACACATAGATTTTGGTGGCGGCATACAATCCGATACGGACATAGCCAAAGCCTTCGACCACGGTGCAGCGCAAGTTACAGGCGGCAGTATTGCCATCAAAAACGCAACATTATTCGAAAAATGGATTAGTGTTTATGGTGCAGAAAAGCTCATTTTGGGCGCAGATGCCAAAAACGAAAAAATAGCCATATCAGGCTGGGAAGAAAGCACGGAAGTTTCCATTTTTGATTTTGTGGGTCAATGGGCAGCCAAAGGCATTCGGTACGTGATTAGTACGGATGTGGCGCGCGACGGACTTTTGCAAGGTGCGGCAGTGGAGCTTTACAAAAAAATGAAACTACAATTCCCTGATTTACAAATAATTGCCAGTGGAGGAGTAAGCAGCCTTGCCGATTTGCAGGAGCTTGCCAACTTGGGAATTTATGGCGTAATCACGGGCAAAGCCTTGTACGAAAAACGCTTTACGTTGGAAGAACTGAAACGATTTTTATAAAATATTTCTCCCAAAAAGAAAATCCCTTACCACTCAATGCGGCAAGGGATTTTTTTATTCATTTCAATACAAAAACAAAGATTATACGTTGAAACGGAAGTGCATCACGTCACCATCTTGTACGATGTATTCTTTGCCTTCTATGCCGATTTTACCAGCATCGCGGCAAGCCGCTTCCGTTTTAAACTGCTGATAATCTGCAATTTTAATTACTTCTGCTTTGATAAAACCACGTTCAAAATCCGTGTGAATTACGCCAGCTGCTTGCGGTGCTTTCCAACCTTTGCGGATAGTCCATGCGCGAACTTCTTGCACGCCAGCCGTGAAGTAAGTAATCAGGTTCAAAAGCGAATAAGACGCACGAATCAAGCGATTAAGACCCGATTCCGTAAGGCCATATTCTTCCAAAAACATCGCACGTTCGTCTAAGTCAGTAAGTTCCGCGATTTGCGCTTCAATAGCCGCCGACACCAAAATAACCAATGCATTTTCAGATTTTACGGCTTCTTGGAGCTTTTGGCTGTATTCGTTGCCTGTAAGCACGGCGGTTTCTTCCACGTTGGCCACATAAATTACGGGCTTGGCCGTGAGCAATTGCAAATCTTCTACGGCTGCTTTGTCTTCTTCGGCTACGTCGATGCTACGCGCACTTTGTCCCGCTTCCAGATGCGCCTTGTATTGCAAAAGCACCGCCAAATCTTTTTTGGATTTGGCATCGCCAGACTTGGCCGCACGCTCAATTTTCGATATTTTTTTATCTACCGACTCAAGGTCTTTGAGTTGTAGCTCATTATCAATTACTTCTTTGTCAAAAACTGGGTCAACACCGCCCGCTACGTGAACAATGTTATCATCTTTAAAGCAACGCACCACGTGAATAATGGCATCTACTTCGCGAATATTAGACAAAAATTTGTTGCCGAGTCCCTCGCCTTTGCTTGCGCCTTTTACCAAACCCGCAATGTCCACAAACTCAATCACGGCAGGCAATACGCGTTGCGGCGTAACCAAACCTTCAAGAATTTGCAAACGCTCATCTGGCACCGTGATTACGCCAACATTTGGCTCGATAGTACAGAAAGGATAATTAGCGGCTTCCGCTTTTGCGTTAGATAGTGCATTAAAAAGGGTGGACTTGCCCACGTTAGGCAGTCCGACAATACCACATTGAAGACCCATTGGGAAAATTTCGGATTATTGAATTAATATTTTGAGCCGTAAAAATAACAGATACGATTCGGTATTTACAAACTATATGTGTGCCTTCAGCATTTTTATTCCAAATGATAAGGCAAAAAAGCATCTACATTTTGGCCGTGTCGGTGCAAATCGCGTACGATGGTCGAGCTAATGGCCGCCAACGCGGGCGAAGTAATCAAAAACACGGTTTCTAATTGGTCAAAAACATAGCGGTTGGCTTGCGCGATGGTATTTTCATACTCAAAATCAGTAGTGTTACGCAAACCACGCACCAAAAAACTCGCATCGTTTTGTTTAGCAAAAATGGCCGTTAGCCCCGAAAAAGTCGCCACGCGCACTTGCGGATAATCCCTGAAAGTATATTCGATACGCTCCACCATTATTTCTACGGGCAGATAACGCACTTTGCTGCTGTTGATGCCAATGGCCACAATTACTTCATCAAATAAAGCCAACGAACGCAACACAATATCTTCGTGTCCTTTGGTGAACGGGTCGAAAGAGCCAGGGAAAATGGCAATTTTTTTCATGCTAAAAAGCCGTTTAAACTTTTGTTTTTCAATCAATTAGACTACAACAACATCGGACTGCGGTTGGCGGTGCAAAATAGCGGCGGCGTAATTGTCCCAGCTAAATTTCTTAGCCATTGCGTCCACATTTTCGCGATTAATAGGCTCTTGGATAGACAATAACATTTGTTTGGCCATATCTTCCGCATTTTCCGCTTCGGCCAAATAGCCATTAAAACCATGTTTAATCGTTTCGGGGAAATGCCCTACTTTGGTAGCCAACACAGGAATTTTGAAGTTATAGGCCATCGATTCCACCCCCGACGGCGTGGCGTATTCATAAAACAACAAAATCGAGTCGCTTACCTGAAAATATTTGTGTACGTCTTCGTTCGGAACAAAATCGTTGATTACCGTCGTGCAATCCTGCAAACCGTACTTTTCTATCAAAGCCAACGGGTTGTAATCTTGCTCATTATCAGTCTTTTTCAAGAAAACAGATTTTGCCATTCCAAACAACGCGGTTTTTACTTTGGTAGAAACTTTGCTCGTGTCCAGCGTCTGCCAAAACGATTCGCCCACAATCAACAACGACACATCATCGCGCTGCTTGGCCACTTTCGCAAACGCCTCAATGCAATGATGCAGGCCTTTGTATTTGCGAATAAATCCAAAGAACAAAAACACGTGTTTCTTGAGTTTTAGGGCTTGTTTTTGTGCTTCTACGTCAAAATTAGCGTCAATTTTGAACATATCGTACACGGGGTGATACAACTTAATAACCGTCGCTTGGGCTTTTTGCTTGCTGCGCACGCCTGTTTCGTTTACCAAAAAAGTTTTTTTAGGGTAAAGTGTTTCGAGTTCTTGAGCCGTTTTGTAAGCGTGTACAACGTAAGTGTCGGCTACCGCCAAACCGTATTTGCTCAACATCATATCCAAACTGCTTTGTTCTTTTTGAATCACAAAATGCAAATCAAAAATCACTTCAATATTCGTTTCGGACTTGATGCGGCGGGCAATGTAGCCCAACGGCAAGCCTTGCACCGCCACCGACCACTGAAACACCACCATATCAGGATTTATTTCCTTGATGGCATTGACAGTAGCACCCCACGAAAGCGGATTGTTATAGTTAGTAATGTAATGAACTTTAATGTTTGTACCCGCCAATACGTCGGTTTTGGAAGCGCGGTCGATGAAATCGCGCGGAATAATAGCGGGATATTGCTGCGTCCATGAAACGATATGCGTTTCGGTGTTGCCTGTGCGGTCAAAAGCGCGAGCCAACGAAGAAGTATAATTGGCCATACCGCCCTTAAACATAGGACCTGGCCCAAAAACAACCACCTTTTTTTTATTAATCACGAGCCTTCTTATTGTTTTTGTAAAATATTAAATTATACTATTCTAAGCCGAAATGTTTTTTGCACTTGGCTCAGACAAAAGGCAGGCAATTTATAAAATTTCCGTTAAAATAGTCGAAAACAAAGCATTTTTTTCTGAAAAGTGCTAAATATCACCATTTTATTCGGTTGGAAATTCCGTCCAAAGTAATTTTGCGGTATTAGCTCCAATCATCGCCCATTGTTCCACCTGAATTTGTATCGCCACAACGCCAGCGGTCGGCAATGTGCCTACTTCGTCGTGCGTAAGCGATTCGGGCAAGTAGCTAATGGCAGGATTATGACCAACGAGCAAAATCGTATTATATTTTTCGTCTAAAGCATTGATATACTGCAATAATACGCGCATAGAAGCATTGTGCAAAGCTACTTCCGACATGATGTTTTGGGTTTCAAAATGCAGTTGTTCGGCCACAAGCTGGGCAGTTTGGGCGGTGCGGGCTGCTGCACTGCACAAAATGGCCTCTACGGACAGATTTTTGGCGGCCAATGTTGCACCCATGCGCGTGGCTTGCTGCAAGCCTTGAAATGTAAGTTCGCGTTCGAAATCAGTTTGGCCAAAAGAAGCTTCTTCGGCGCGTGCGTGACGCATAATGAGTAGAGTTTTCATCGTTTTTTGAGTAAGGAGAATGAATATTATCAATTAAAAACGGCTTTGGCAATTAACACCAAAGCCGCATATGAAACTATGATTAGTAGGCTTTTGCAAACAAAACACGGCCTTTAGAAGGCTTGCCTGTTAGGACGCATTGGCCGTCTTCGAGCACTTGCGTAAGCGGAATACAACGAATCGTTGCTTTGGTTTCTTCTTTGATTCGCTCTTCGGTTTCTGGCGTGCCGTCCCAGTGCGCCGACACAAAACCTGTTTTGTTTTCCAATACGTCTTTAAACTCTTCGTAAGAATTTACTTCCGTAATGTGTGATTCGCGGAACGCAAAGGCACGTTGGTAAATGTTGGCCTGAATTTCGTCGAGCAAATCTGCTACTACGTTTTCGAGATTTTCGAGTGAATATACCTTTTTCTCTTTCGTGTCGCGGCGAGCCACTTCCGCCGTTCCGTTTTGGATGTCGCGCTGACCGATGGCGATGCGCACAGGCACGCCTTTGAGTTCGTATTGCGCAAATTTCCAACCTGGAGATTGGGTGTCGGCGTTGTCGTATTTTACGGAAATACCTTTGGCTAATAGCTTTTTACGCAAATCGTTGGCTTTTTCGGACACAATATCCAATTGTTCTTGGCCTTTGTAAATCGGCACGATTACCACTTGGATAGGAGCTAATTTTGGTGGTAAAACCAAACCTTCGTCGTCGGAGTGAGCCATAATCAGCGCACCCATTAGGCGCGTACTCACGCCCCACGACGTACCCCAAACGTGTTCCAAACCGCCTTCTTTCGTGGCAAACTTTACATCAAAAGCCTTGGCAAAATTCTGACCCAAAAAGTGTGAAGTACCTGCTTGTAAGGCTTTTCCGTCTTGCATCAAAGCCTCAATACAATACGTGTCATCAGCTCCCGCAAAACGTTCGTTAGGCGTTTTTACGCCTTTCACCACTGGCAAAGCCAAAAACTCTTCGGCAAACGTGGCGTACACTTCCAACATTTGTTTGGTTTCGGCGATGGCTTCTTCCTTGCTGGCGTGCGCGGTGTGTCCTTCTTGCCACAAAAATTCGGCAGTACGCAAAAACAAACGCGTGCGCATTTCCCAACGCACTACGTTTGCCCATTGGTTGATAAGCAAAGGCAAATCGCGGTAAGACTGCACCCAGTTTTTGTAAGTGCTCCAGATAATCGCCTCACTGGTAGGGCGCACGATAAGTTCTTCTTCCAACTTAGAGTCGGGGTCTGCCATAAGTGAACCTTTTTTGTCGGGGTTGGCGCGTAGGCGATAGTGCGTAACTACGGCACATTCTTTGGCAAACCCTTCTGCGTTGGTTTCTTCTGCTTCAAAAAGGCTTTTGGGTACGAAAAGCGGGAAGTACGCGTTGGTGTGGCCAGTATCTTTGAACATTTTGTCCAAAGTCTGTTGCATTTTTTCCCAAATCGCATAACCGTACGGTTTGATGACCATACAGCCACGCACCGCCGAGTTTTCGGCAAGGTCGGCACGCTTCACTAACTCATTGTACCACAGCGAATAATCTTCGCTTCTCTTAGGCAAACTTTTGCTCATGGTGTTGTTATCAAATTTATTTTTATTAAAAGGAAATCAATTGTACCTGCTACAGTGTTATTATACTGAAAATAATACTAAATGTATCGGTCGTATTTTTTGGTACGAGATTTGCAGCATATCGGGTAGCTGTTCTAACTGAGCAGCAAATATAATTTTTTTAGCCTGATTCGCGTTTGGATTATGAGATTATGCGTAAATTTATTGCAATAAGTCTTTCTCCAGTAAAATGAAGGTTGAAATCATAATATCAGATAAATATTTGATTTACAATATTTTGCAATAAAACAGTATTTAGCGTTATTTGATTTAAAATAATTACGATATGAAAGTACCTTCTGTCATCTCCGCACTTCTTTGGGCTTCGGGCGCACTGCTTCCGATGTCTTGCGCCACACAGCAAGCCGCCCAAAGTTCCTCTGCCGCCGACTACGACGACGTTTATTTTAATTCTGCTGACCGCCAAAAGCAAATCAGCCAAGAACAGCAATATAAAGTAGAGCGCACGAACACCAACACTGCCGCTCCCGTGACGCAATACCGTGCCGCCAGCGACGACAAAACGCAGCAGCAAGGCCAAAATTTGAATAATAACCCCGACAGCTATTCGACAAACAGTAATGCCGACCAAGCTGCCGAGTATTATCGTTCGTCCACTACGCCCAACAGCTACCAAAGCCAAACGAATAGTGGCAGTTATACCAATACCGACAATTCGAGTATTTATTATTCGCCATCTACAGGCACTAATAGCAACAGCAATTACAGCAGCTACAATAATAATTCGTCGGATACTTACTATTCAGGTTCGTCGAGTTATAACAGTGGCAGCAGCTATTCTAACAATTACTCTAATTCAGGCTATTATTATGACTCGTATTCGTCTTATCAGCCAAGCAGTTGGGTATATGATGTAAATCCGTTTTATGGTGCAACTTACATTGCGCCTGTGCGCCCAGTTGTAACGGTTGGTTTTGGTTGGGGAATGGGTGCCACTTGGGGCATGAATGTGGGTTGGCGTTGGAATCACGGTTGCTGGAACAGTTGGTATAATAACTGGTACGGCGGCTGGAATCGTCCTGCTTATTATTATGGCTGGAACTCGCCTTACTATTATGGTGCATGGGGCGGAATGTATTACGACCCTTGGGGTTGGAACAGTCCATATTATTATTATGGCTACAATAATTATGCGTGGGGATATTATAACGGTTACTATAATGGATATTACAGCCCGTATTATTACGATGGCGGCTATTATGGCGGTGGTCGTAGAGGCAGACAAGTTTCGTACAATCCACGTCCGCGCAACGGCAGCGACTTAGGTGGTGGTCGTTTGGCTACAAATCCCGCTTATAATAATGGCGGTGTTCGTCCGCGTAGCAGCGATGTGGTAAACGGTGGCGGAAGAACTGGCGAACCTAATTCAACTGGTGGCCGCCCGACGGGAGTTCGTCCGCGTGATAGCCAAGTAGCAGGTAATCCTAACAACCCAAGCGGAGGCCGTAACGGTGAGATTTCAACTAATCCGACGAATGGAAATAATGCGGGTACTTCGCAAGGCCGTCCGCGTGGTGTAGAAACTGGTAACAATAACGCAAGACCAGATAACAACACTAACCCGACAAGAGACAACACAAACAACGGCTATGCGCAACCACGTCGTTTTGATGAGACTACAGTGCAGCCAAGAGATAATAACTCTACAGTTAATCCGACGTATAGCCAACCGCGCACTATTCCCGACCAATATAAATCAAATACCAATCCGTCGGATTATTCGCAACCGCGCCGCAATGACAATGTAGTACAGCCACAACGCAACGATAATATTTCGCAACCGCGTCAAGATTATTCGCAACCGCAGCGTAACGATAATGTTTATTCTCAACCAAGAAACGATAATTTCTCGCAGCCGCGCCAAGAGTATTCTCAATCAAGAAATAACAATACTTATACGCAGCCTCGTCAGGAGTATTCGCAGCCACAGAGAAATGACAATTTTTCTCAACCAAGAAACGATAACTTCTCACAGCCACGCCAACAAGATTCAAGACCTCAACGCTCTGAAAGTTTTTCTTCGCCTTCATTTGGCGGCGGAAATAGTGGGGGAGGAAGTAGAGGTTCTTTCGGTGGTGGAGGAAACAGTGGCGGAGGAGGCGGAAGAAGCCGACCACGTTAATGAATTAAGTTCCATTATTTATAATAAAAGCAAAAGGCTACGTTCAATCTATGACGTAGCCTTTTTATTTGCCCAAAGCAAAAAACATTTGAATTATGCTACCAAATGAATTTTACCAAATTTTGATTTACTAATTTTTTGTTCTGCGTACTCGCGTGTAATTTCAAAAGAGGTTACGCCTTCTTGTGAAGGTAGCTCGTACATAGCATCAGTGATAATACTCTCACAAATAGAACGCAAACCGCGCGCGCCTAAATTGAAAACCAAAGCACGTTCTACGATTAAATCCAATGCATCATCACTGAATGTCAACGCAATACCTTCCATTTCAAACAGTTTTTGGTATTGTTTAATAATGGCATTTTTGGGCTGGGTCAGAATGTTACGCAAAGCAACTTTATCCAACGGATTCAAGTAACTCACCACAGGCAAACGGCCAATAAGTTCAGGTATAAGGCCAAAGGATTTAAGGTCTTGCGCTGTCACGTACTGCAACATATTTTCCTGATTGATGTCTTCTGTCTGGTCGGCTTGTCCCACAAAACCAATAGGGCGTTTGTTGAGTCGTGCGCCAATAAGTCTGGCGATACCGTCAAAGGCTCCTCCGCAAATAAACAGGATATTTTCTGTGTTTACGGACACCATTTTTTGTTCGGGGTGTTTGCGCCCACCTTGTGGTGGCACGTTCACTATAGAACCTTCCAAGAGTTTGAGCAAAGCCTGTTGTACGCCTTCGCCACTTACGTCGCGGGTAATAGACGGATTGTCGCTTTTGCGAGCAATTTTATCTATTTCATCAATATAAACAATGCCACGTTCGGCGGCTTGTACGTCATAGTCAGCAGCTTGCAGCAAACGTGTAAGGATTGTTTCTACATCTTCGCCCACATAGCCAGCCTCTGTGATAACGGTAGCATCTGCAATACAAAACGGAACTTGTAGTTTTTGTGCTAATGTTTTAGCCAAATAGGTTTTCCCTGTACCTGTTTCACCCACCATAATAATATTAGATTTTTCAATCATAATTTCATTATCTGGGTGTAATTGTCTTTGTTGCAGGCGTTTGTAGTGATTATAAACTGCCACAGAAAGTACTTTTTTCGCTTCATCTTGGCCAATAACAAATTGGTCTAAATGCGCTTTCATTTCTGTTGGTTTTACAAGTTTGAGTTTTTCCGAAGAAGACTGCATGCTGGTGTTTGCCTTCGCGGATGTTGAATTTTTTTCTTTTTTGGGTTGCGCCCCCAATTCATCTTCTAAAATATTGTATGCCTGAGTGATACAATAGTTACAAATGTGTGTATCAGTGCTTGATACCATAAGTGCAACTTCTTTTTTACTTCGTCCGCAAAACGAACAATTTATGGCTGATTTCAATGGTTATGAAATTATAATTGAGGAACTCTAAATTGACTATCGAATAATCGTTGTTTAAACGTAGTAACTTGCGCGAAGTTAATTCTTTTTTGCGAGAAAGACACTTTATGCGTACGAAAAGTAATATTTGTTTCATTTTTTAATGCTAAAATTTTTTTTCTTAAAGAAAATAGTGCTTTCTTTGTGGAATGGTTAAAAAGGCGTACTCAGATATGCTCTTTTTATCATTACTTAAAACCTTAGTTTATAGCTTTGTCTGTAAAAACAGATAAGCATTGTATCTCATACATTTTGTAACAAAAGCGACTAACAAGGAATAATAAAAGCAGGAAATATGAATAAATATGTATTATTTTTGGTTGGGGCGTTTTTCGTTGGTGTAACAACAACCGTTGCGCAAACAAAAATGCTTATAAAGAGAGGCCACACCAAATCAAAAAAATTTTATGGGGCATCTCATGACAAGAGCAAGGGGATTACTTTTTCCGCGGGATTGGGGATTGCTTCTTATTTTGGCGAATTATGCGAAACAGGAGATTGCTTTCAAGAGTCCCGTCCTCAGCTAAGTTTGGGTGCACGCTATCGTTTCAATTCTAATATTAGTGCGCGTGGCGAAGTGCAATGGTATCGCATTGGAGGTCGTGACCGCCGTTATAAAAATGGCGAATTGGTTAAAACGGATCGCACAAATAGGAATTTATCTTTCAGATCTGATAATTATGAGGTTACGGCAGCTTTCCAAATAGATGTTCTGCCAAATACGTCGTTTTATGAATCTTATGACAAACGCCGCCCTTTTAATATCTATGGTATTTTTGGTGTGGGTGTTTCTGCCTATTTTCCAGAAACCTATTATATGGATAAAACAGGCAATAACGAAGCTCGTTGGTATTATTTACGTGAGTTACAAACGGAGGGTAAGAAATACAGTGTTTTTACACCAATTCTTCTCACTGGTATTGGAGCAAGAGCTAAAGTTTCGCCAAGCATAGACGTTGCCGTAGAAGTAGCTTATCGTTTTACCAATACAGACTATTTGGATGATGTGAGTGGTAAAAATATCGATAAATCATATTTTGAAACCGCTAATATTCCGAACGATAAACGTCATATTGCCGCTGCTCTTTCAGATCGCCGTCCAGAGATTGGATTGCCGGCATTGAATCCAGGTACGATACGTGGCGATAATTCTACAAAAGATGGCTATTATATTATTGGTGCTAAAGTAGAATATTCAATGCCCCACAAAAAATATATGGGTATAAAAAAGCAACGTATGCTTAAAAAATATCGTCGTAAAGTTCCAAGATATAGATAGTCTATTTGATATAATAAAAAAGGCCGCCTTCAAAGCGGCCTTTTTTATTTAAAGCTATTTTATAATAATAAAAAATGTATATTGCCTGCTTTCTTTTTTTGAGAGACAGTTTAAAAAAATATTATGACTACCATGAACGCCATAGCACCATCAGAGCTAATTGTAAATAAAAATGGGACGATTTATCATCTGAATTTGCGCCCAGAAGATATTGCTGATAATATTATTGCAGTCGGAGACCCAGAAAGAGTGGCTAAAGTGAGCTGTCATTTTGATAGCATAGAGCGTGAAGTACATAAACGTGAGTTTATTACGCATACGGGTTTTTATAAAGGCAAACGCATCACGGTTATTTCTACGGGTATGGGCACGGACAATATCGAGATTTTTATGACCGAACTCGATGCACTTGCCAACATTGATTTGGAAACGCGTATTCCGAAATCAGAGCACAAAACGTTGAATATTGTCCGTATCGGAACTTCGGGCGGTTTGCAGGAAAATGTGGCTTTAGATTCGGAATTGGCCTCTGCTACAGGAATTGGCTTGGATACACTCATGTGTTTTTATGCGTTTGAAGCCAACGAACAAGAAACTAATATTGGCTCAAAACTACAACAAGATTTAGGCTTGCCATTCAGACCGTATGTGGCGGCTGCTTCTAGCGAACTTCTGGAAAAAATAGCCTTTGATATGTACAAAGGTAATACGCTTACGTGTCCAGGCTTTTATGCGCCACAAGGTCGCGAACTTCGTCTGAAAACGGCTATTCCTAATTTGGTATCTAAATATCAAGGTTTTGATTATGAAGGCTTTAAGATGACTAATTTTGAGATGGAAACAGCGGCTTATTATGCGATGGGGCGTATGCTTGGCCATAATATGCTGTCGCTTAATGCCATTGTAGCGCAAAGAGTGCAAAATTTGTTTTCTACCCAAGCTGAAAAAGTAATAGATAGCTTGATTGTAAAAACATTGGACAGACTTTAATTTTAGAGTCATAATAGGTTTTTAAGAGAAACGTGCTATTTAAAAATGGCGCGTTTTTTTTATACTCTTGCGTATTGTTATGCAATCGTTTTCTATTGGAAATGTGTTAAAATTAACGTCAATTATTTGTTAAATAAAGCTTCATTCAATATATATTTTTGAAAAATATTTTATTTGCTTATTTTGGTAAATCCAATATTTTATACTGATAATAGGAATTTTATCAAATTCTTTCTTTTTTTTCTTGATCTGACTAATATTTTATTCTAATTTTACATCTGAAAGGAAAACCTATTTTCACTCAACAACATATTTCCAAACTGTTAACATTTATTCTATTATGAAAAGAAAACTACTATCGTTAGCTGCCCTAACTCTTGCTTTCGGTGCTCAGGCGCAAATTGCAGGTATAACCGTTACTCCTGTTGGTGCTACAGCAGGTGATGCTGTTACTATCACTGTAAATACTACCCAAACTTGTCCATTAGGTGCAGGTAATTCACTTTCTGGTGGTGGTACAGTTCGTATGCACGGCGGTATTACTTTGAACGGTGCTGCTTGGTCTAACCTCATCTCAGGCGATTTGGGTACAGAAGCTACAACAGGTTTTACTTTGGTGAGCGGTACTACTAACGTATGGCAAAAAACATTTGTGCCATCTACTCATTTCAATGCAGATCCATTCGCTATTACTGCTCTTGACTTTGTATTGAACAGTGGTGTAAACGGCCAATGGGATAATGAAGGTAAAGATGCAAATGCTGATGGCGGCTGCAAAGACTTCAAAGTTGAGTTCCCTATTACGGCGGCTGTTGCTGGCACAAAAGGCAACTTGACTAAAGCTACTTTGCTTTCAAGAGTTACAAACCCTGTACAAAAAGGGACTTCTACTGAAATTCTTTATAGCCTTCCTAAAGCTGACCAAGTAACTGTAAAAGTTACTAATATGCTTGGCCAAGAAGTAGCTACGCTTGTAAACGAATTCCAATCGGCTGGCGAACAATCTGTTCGTTTCAATGCTGCTGGTTTGCAATCAGGCATGTACTTCTACACCGTACAAGCTGGCAAATTGGTTGATACTAAAAAAGTAGTAATTGCTGAATAATTGTAGCGTTACTTACTGAAATATTAAACAAAAGCCTCAGTTTATACTGGGGCTTTTTTGTTGTGTGGATATTTTTTATATTTGTATAATTTTTATTTTAAATAAATAAAATACATTCATTATCAGATAACTATAAAAATACTATTTGCATTGAATCGAGGTTTTTTGTTGCAGCTTTATCGTGTTTGGGCGGTTGGTACATTCGGAATTTTTATGTTGGTGCTTACGCCGCTTATTGTTTTGTCATTTGTTTTTGGAGAAAAATGGGGCGGAAAACTTGCCTACAAATTTCTTAATTTCTGGGCAATTGGTTGGGCGAGTATTGCGGCTATTCGCTACGAGATCAATGGGTTAGAAAATATTTCCCCAAATCAATCGTACATTTTTGCAGCCAATCATAACTCTTTCTTGGACTCGCCTGCGCTTGTGTGGGCAATCCCCAACGACTTTAGGCCGCTTGGCAAAATCGAAATGAGCCGCGTGCCCGTGTTCGGGCTGATGTACCGCTACGTGGTCATTATGATAGACCGCAGCAATGGCCGCAGCCGTTTGGCCAGCCTCGTGGAGATGAAACGCCGATTAGATGGCGGTACGTCAATTCTTATTTTTCCAGAAGGTACGATGAACAAAACCCCCGAAATAACCAATCTGCAACCGTTTCAAGATGGCGCATTTCGGTTGGCCATCGAAACACAAACACCGATTGCGCCGATTGTAGTCGAAAATTCGGGTAAATTGCTGCATCCACTCGAAGGCCTGCGTGTGCGCAGAGGCACTATTAAAATGACTTTTTTGCCGCCGATTAACACGGCTCATTTGGATAAAAAAGATACGGCTGCGCTCAAACAACAGGTTTTTGACCTGATGAAAAGTCATTTGGATAAAAAACAAGACATTTTGTCTGTATAGATTTCTTTACAAAACCAAAAAACAGGACAATTTGTCTGTGTTTGGGCAGTAAAAACGAATTGGTACGAGTGTTGTAAATAGACTTTATGTAAGCGAAAATAAACGAGTAGCTTATAGTAATTAAAGATTTTATTTACAACACAACATAAAAACATAGGAGGACACAAATTATGTCTATCGTAAAATTCAAACCAACACAAGTTCCAGCTCCATTTGCTCATTTATTTGATGGCTTCGATTTCATTGGCCGCGACCAACACGCCAGCGTGCCAGCCGTAAACGTGGCCGAAACACCAGAAGCGTTTCGCGTGGAAGTAGCCGCCCCAGGTTTGCGTAAAGAATTATTCACGCTGAATGTAAATAACAATGTATTGACCATTGGTTATAAACAAGAGGAAAGCAAAGAAGAAACCAGCGAAAAATATACGCGCAAAGAGTTTCATTATAGCACTTTCCAACGCTCGTTCACGTTGCCAAACACGGTAGAGCAAGACAAAATCGAAGCAAAATACACGGATGGCGTGCTCAATATTTTGATTCCTAAGCGCGACGAAGCGAAAGTAAAAGCGGTTCGCAGCATCGAAATTGCTTAATTGAAGTAACAAAATACCCCCTTGAAGTCCAAACAAAAATCCTCGTTTCCGCAAGATTCGGGGATTTTTGTTGTTATTTTTTTGCAACAATATTTGTTTTGTAATAGGAAAATATTAGTTTTGCGCCCTTATCTAACAACAGAGATTTTCAAATTATTTCAACAATACGTTTTAAACATGATTATCATTCAAGTAAAAGAAAACGAGTCTATCGACAAAGCTCTCAAACGCTTCAAGAAAAAATTTGAGCGTACAGGCGTTCTTAAAGAACTTCGCGCACGTAACTTCTTCGAGAAGAAGTCTATCACGCAAAGAACTATCAAATTGAAAGCGGCTTACCGTCAAAAACTTTACGCTACCGAAAATTACTAAGATTTTCATAGCTTTTTCAATACAAATCAACCATATTGGCATAAGTAAACACTATTAGTTGGCTTATTCTGATATGGTTGATTCTTTTTTAGATTATTTGCAATACCAAAAACGGTACAGTAATCATACGCTTGTTTCCTACAAAAACGATTTGACGCAGTTTGAGCAGTTCTTGAACCGCACAGACAATAATCCTACGCCTATTGCTCAAGCCTCTTTTTATGAGATACGGCATTGGCTGGCGCATCTTTCTGATGGAGGCCTTAATCCCAGTTCGCTCACGCGCAAAATGGCGTGTTTGCGGTCGTTTTATAAATATCTTATACAAAATGAGGTAATTACCCAAAATCCGATGCAGAAAATCAAAGGCCCGCGATTGCCAAAACGCAATCCTGTCTTTGTGCCCGAAAATAAAATTGCAAATTTGTTGGACGGAAACTTGGAAATAGAAAATCCATCACTTAAATTTTCAGAAGATTTTGGAGGTGCTCGGGACAGACTCTTACTGGAGCTGTTATACGGCACAGGCATACGTTTATCGGAAGTAATTGGGCTGTCCGAAGAAGATGTAGATATCTATAATCAGACTATCAAGGTGTTAGGAAAACGCAACAAGGAACGTCTTGTGCCGATTCACGAAACACTCGTACATCTTGTAGAGCAGTACAGAGCCATTAAAAAAGCAACGTTCCCAGTTTCGCCCGACGATAGCTTTGTGCTAACCGACAACGGTGAGAAATGCTACCCAATGTTTATTTATAGGCGCGTGAAGTTTTATTTGGGGCAGTTAGACCTTGCCAAGCAAAGTCCGCACGTGTTGCGGCACACTTTCGCCACCCATTTGCTCAACAAAGGCGCGGACATCAACGCCATCAAAGATTTGTTAGGGCATACGAGTTTGGCCGCTACGCAAGTTTATACGCATAACTCACTGGAGAAAATGAAACAAGCCTTTAAGCAAGCGCACCCCAAAGCAGGAAATAATTAACCAAATTATCCAGACTTGCCACTTTATTTTGCGGATAATAGGCTATCAAAACGTTGATAATCAAAAGCAAAAGGCTTTTTTGGATGTTGCATTTTCCTTTTGTTTAACCTTTTAAATTTTAAAAGCCATGAAACTCCAAATTCACTCAGTGCACTTCGATGCTGACAAAAAATTACTAGACTTTATCCAAAAGAAATTGGACAAACTCGAAACGTTTTATGACAGTATTACGAGTGGGGAAGTTTACTTGCGATTGCAAAAAGACGGCGACAGCAAAGAGAATAAAGTAGTAGAGGTAAAACTTTTTGTACCAGGAGGCTCTATTTTCACCAAAGAACAATCTACATCGTTTGAGGCCGCGACAGATTTGGCGACGGAGGCACTCAAAACCCAAATTAAAAAACATAAGGAAAAATTGGTAGAAAGACAGCAAGCATAATCGCCCTTTCATTCAAATAAAAAATAACAAACGCCTCGTAATGAGGCGTTTTGCATTTATACTCAACCCAAATTAAGATTTGTTTCCCACATGACTATACAGGAGTTAAAAGACAAAAATCTGATAGTTTTTGAAGCCATTACAGGCTCGAAGGCTTACGGCACGAATTTACCCACGTCGGATACGGATATTCGCGGCATTTTCATTTTGCCCGAAACTGACATTATGGGCATGAATTATACAGAACAAGTGAACGACCAGAAAAACGACATTGTGTATTATGAAATCAAACGCTTTGTGCAATTGCTGCGCTCGAATAACCCGACGATTTTGGAACTGCTTTTTACGCCGCAAGATTGCATACTCCAGCAACATCCCGTTTTGGAAGAGCTTTTTGCGAATAAAATGCAGTTTCTGACGCAAAAATGCCGCTATTCATTCGGCGGCTATGCCGTTGAGCAAATCAAAAAAGCGCGAGGGCTAAACAAGAAAATTGTAAAACCCATGGAGGAAGCGCGAAAAGGTCTTTCGGATTTTTGTTGGATTCCGTACGAACAAGGTAGTATTTCGTTGGCCGAATGGCTCAAAATCAAGGGGATAGAAGCAAAAGATTGCGGACTTTCGGACATTGACCACGCCAAAAATTGCTATCATTTGTTTGTAGAAAAAGACCGCTACAAAGGCATTACCGACAAGGACGACGTGCAAATTTTGCTTTCCGAAATTGCGCCAGCGGCTGCGCCCGAAGCCGTTTTATACGCCAATATTGAAGGTTTTCAGAGCTATTGCAAAGAATACAGGCAGTATTGGGATTGGGTGGAAAAACGCAACGACACGCGCTATAACGAAACCCTTGCGCACGGCAAAAATTATGATGGCAAAAACATGATGCACTGCCATCGGCTGTTGGATATGTGCGTAGAAATCGCGGAAGGGCAGGGCATCCGTGTGCGCCGACCCAACCGCGAACAGTTGCTTGCTATTCGGCGAGGAGATTACGATTATGATTTGCTTTTGGCCGAAGCCGAAGAAAAAATCACGAATCTGGACGCGCTATTTGCGGCCTGCGCACTCCCCGCCGACCTTTCGGACGATTACCTGAACGCCTTGCTCATCAGGATTCGGCAAGCATTTTACCGCCAAACCAAAGCCTAATTATTTTTTAGGTAAACTGCTTGTTTTCAGGATTTTAAATTCGATACGGCGATTCAATTGGCGTTCGCCTTCGCCTGTATTGGTGTTGAGCGGACGTGTTTCGCCGTAGCCTTTGGCTTGCAAACGCTTGGCCGTGATACCGTTTTGGGTCAAATATTTTACCACGCTGGCTGCACGTTTTTGGCTCAATTCAATGTTGGCTGTTTTAGAGCCTACGTCGTCGGTATGGCCTGCAATTTCAATTTCAATACTCGGATTTTCCTTCATAAAAGCCTGAATCTTTTTTAGTTCGGCCACCGACGAAGGCAACAATTCATATTTACCAGATTCAAACGAAATATTGTTGAGCACCGTAAGACTTCCTGCCTGAATTTTTTCCAAAGGAATATCCATTTCTATTGGCTGGTTGGTTGTTTTTGGTTGTAAATAATTGAATGTAAGGCTTTTGAATAAATAACCTTTTTGGTTTACATACAACGCATAATTTTTACCTTCCGTAATTACCATCAAATATTCGCCTGTTTTGGGGTCGGCTTCCACCGAATACATTTTTTGCCCTGAAGCCAAATCTATCAGCTCAACGGTTGCTCCAATTTTTTCTTTGGTTTGGTTGTCAAACACCGTGCCTTTCAGGTAATTACTCTTGTGTACGATGTTCCAAGTGTTCGGTACTTCAAACCACGCCAACACGCTTCCTTCCGCACTGGTTTGGCGCGTTGCGCGTTGTTCGCGACTAAAAAAGGCTGTTTTGCCGTCGGCTGTAATGCTAATGGCGGTTTCGTCTTTGGCGGTGTTGAGCGGGTAGCCCAAATTTTCGGGGGTTTGCCATTGGCCATTGATATTATTACTCAAATACAAATCCAGTTTGCCCATGCCCGCGTAGCCCGAGGAACTGAAAAACAATGTTTGGCCGTTGGCGTGAATAAATGGCGCAAGTTCATCGGCAGGCGTATTTATTTTATCTCCCAGATTTACAGGTGTTTGCCATTGTCCTTGTTCGTTTTGATGGCTTCCCCAAATGTCGTGTTTGCCAATGCCGCCTGCGCGGTTGGAACTGAAATAAATGGTTTTGCCGTCGGCAGAAAGTGAGGGTTGCGAATCCCAATATTCGGAGTTGATGGCCTCAATGTTTTGGGGTTTGGTCCATTGGTTGCCGATTTTGTAGGAAATATAAATGTCACAACCGCCTTTGCTGTCGGCTGTGCCGCACGAACTGAACACAAGGCTGCGGCCATCGCCCGAAATACAAGCCGTTCCTTCGTTTTGGTCGGTGTTGATGTTCGGAATAGGCGTAGAACGTTGCCATTCGTTATTTTTGAGCGTGGCCACATACAAATCCTCGTCGTAGGCCGAAGTAAAGCCTTTGCGCCCCACATAAACCAGCGTTTGTTTGTCGGCGGTGATGGTCGGGAAATATTGTAGCGGAAAATGGTTTACGGCTGGCGGCAAAGCCTGTATCGTGATGGGCAGCGGCTTGAGTACGGCTTCTTTGGCAAATTTGGCATCGGCAAGCAACTGCTCGGCGTTATCGGTTTGTTCCAAATTACGTTTCGGGTGTGCAATGCTCCATTCCAGCCATTTGATAGCCTGTTCGTATTTTCCGTAATCCATGTAGAGCGAAGCTAAAAAATGAGCCACTTCCGAGGATTCGCGTTGTTGGGGTGCATATTGCAAATAAGCCTCAAAATGCCCAAAAATTACGGCCATATTTTTTTCATTTTTTGGCATCAGGAACATATACAAATGCCCTAAAGCCAAATGTGCATCGGCAAAATTGGGGTCTCGGTTCACGGCTTTTTCCATTAGCTCAATGCCTTTGTCGTACTCGCGTTTCTGGAGCAAAACGTTCGCCTCGTCGTAAGCGGATTGGGCTTTTTTGTTGGAACTGGTGAGTGGTTGCGCCCACGCAACCGAAGCGGCGCAGGTCAGCACAAACATAGACATCAGGAAACGAGACTTCATTTTTTATTTAATAAGGTTAATAATCGTAAGCAAGGTAAAGGTTTTAGTATAAAACCAAACGCAAACAGCCCAAAATTTATAGGAGAGACGTTAGTAAGGGCCTAAATGTTGTGTCTGTTGGTTTTAAAAAATGTAAAAAAGCAAGCAGCGTTTTGGGCAAAATATTCGTATAGGATTGTAAGGCGTGTTATTTTGATAAATCAAACAAAATAGGCTGAAAATAAGAAAGTTATAGAAAAGACAATATAATCTTTTGTGTTTAATCTCTCCCAAAAACAATTTTTTATTTCTCACTTTTTAAACAACCTAACACGATGAAAAAGCTCATTTTTTTACTCGGAAGCCTCATGATTGGCACGGCTGCTTATGCTCAAAATTTTCAATGGACTAAAGAGTTTAAACAAATAAATGAGGAATCCCTCAATTATCAAGAATATCTCCCGAAAGGTGTTGGGGTGAAAGTAGATGCCGCAGGTAATGTGATTAATGTAGGTTCTTTTTTTAGTAAAACAGACTTTGACCCGCAGATTAGTAGTAGCTATGTGTTAAATGCGAATAACGGTGCTAATGAGGGTTCTGTAGCTACTTACATTACAAAACTCACTGCTGATGGCGCACTGCTTTGGGCTAATGCGATGCAAGTGGATTCGCTCAGCGATCTGAATGGGGTTGTGGTAGCTTCTGGCTTTACGACAGATGCGGCAGGCAATATGTATATTGTCGGTACATTTAGAGGAAAAGTAGATGTCAATCCTGCCGCTGGACAAACATTTATAAATACAACATTTTTTCAAAACATTAACAGAGTAGAGTCTGATATTTTTATCTGTAAACTAACGCCTGATGCAGAGTTGGTTTGGGTAAAAACGCTGGGAAGTACGTCGAGCGACGAAACGGGTGGTTCTATCTCTTTGGATAATCAGAACAATGTATATGTGTCAGGCCATTTTAATCATTCCATGGATCTTGACCCTTCGGCTGGCACACTTTATGCTGCTTTTAATACTGGTGATTTTATTTTGAAGCTGACCAACAGCGGCGATTTCGCTTGGGCTAAAGCCAGTCAGAATATTTCAGATTTCAAGATGGCCTTTGATAATCAGAATGATTTGTATGTAATTGCCAATTTTAAAAACACTGCTGATGCCAATTTTACAACCAGCCCTGTTACTGCGCTTAATTCAGTGCGCAATATTTTTTTAGGGAAATATACTGGTGCAAACGGTACGCCTGTGTGGGCCAAACGCATCGGCGGCGAAAGTGAAAGTTTCGCGGCTGGTATCAAAACTGGCCTGAATAACAAAATAGCCATTGCAGGTAATTTTTATTATGGAAATGGAATTGATTGGACAAATACAACCATAGATTCTACTTCTGGTGGCTTTTTCTTTGGTGAAATTAATGCAGATGGTTCTTGGGCTTGGAATCAACCCGTTAGCACAACGGCTTATTGGGGCGGTAGTGCCACCATTAATGATTTTCAGATGAATGCCAATGGCGTATATGTAACAGGCATGGGCAATGAATTTACAGATTTTGATCCTTCCGACACTGCTTCTTTCTCTATTCCAACAGACCTTCTATTGTTTGCTGCAAAATATAATTTGGACGGGACATTTGTTTATGCGACTGAAATAGACATAATGCCCGAAAGTATAGCGGCTTCTATGGATGATATAGACGTGTTTGTTACGGGTACGGACGGCTCATTGGCGGCTGTTTCTAAAATTAACCGTATTGTTTGCCCGTCTGTTCCCGAAATTGTGAAAGAATCGACTGATTGCCATGTAAAATTGAGCATTAGTAATCCGCCTGCCAATGTAACGTATCTGTGGAATGAAAGCATTGTTTCTGATAGTCTGCTCACTACTAATCCTGGTGTTTTCCTTGTACAAGCTATTTCAGGAACTTGTACTTCTGCAATTGCCGCAATTGCCGTAAATTCTTATGAGACACAGAATGTTTCACCAACTGTCCAAACATCTTATTCGTTTTGCGATTCGGGTACAGTTTCTGTCTTATATCCACAAGCAGGTGCTACTTATGTGTGGAGTAATGGTATGGTTGGTAGTTCTGTAACAATCAGTACCGCTGGCACATATACCGTTCAGCAAATAAAAGGTTCTTGTGTTTCAGAACCTTCTAATCCTGTTCTTGTGCATATCAGACAATCTCCTCCAACGTCTGGTTTTAGCGTAATCGGAAACGGCATTCTTTTGGCGGACTCTGTGCCAAATGCCACTTATTTTGTTTGGAATGATGGTCAGTTTGTTGCGCCATTGCCCAATCATCCACGAAAATTTCATATAAATCAAAGTGGAAATTGTTCTATAGTAACCGTTGGTAATAATGGATGTACACGGCAGTCGGCTGCACAATATGTTACTTATACTTATGTGGTCGGTACAAAACCGAATATTAATGCTATACGCAGTCTTTCGCCTAACCCTTCGGCTGGCTCAGTTACTTTGGAAAGTAGCGCAAGTGGCACGGTTTCCGTGCATGATTTGGTTGGCCACAGCCTTTGGAGTGCCGATGCGGTAGAAGGTAAAAACGACTTGGATTTGAGCATTTTAAGTACAGGAATGTATTTACTTCGACTCCAAACCAAAGACAGGATTTCTACACAGAAATTGGTAATTGAAAGATAGTTAAATTCATTTTTTGTATTAAAAGTAAAAACCAGACAGTCGCTTGATTGTCTGGTTTTTTTATGTTCAAATTCTAATAAAAAAAACCGTTGGGCGAGAAGCTCTCCCAACGGTTTGGTATCAAAACTGTATCAATGAAAGGCGTTTTTATTCAAAACAATGATTACATTCAGTTTAAATACTATCTACAATAAATACACAAAAAACTGCTAAAACATATAAAACCAAAATGCAATGGTTAGATACAACAACGTTTTGCCAAACCCGTCAGAAAAAGCGTAGCCTTGTTGGCCAATCACCTCTAAAGCCGCCATTCCTCGCACTGATTTGACATGACAAATAAAGAGACTATTTAGATTTATTCCAAATAATTTCGTTAATTTATTTGTATTAAGTCTAAATAAGGATAAATTTGCAGCATCATTATTACTTTTACCTTCATTCTAAATATTGTGTAAACAATGAAAAAGACAATTAGAGGAATTTTTGCATTGATGCTGGCCGCCACTGTAAGCCAAGCCCAAAACCCACAAGATGCCGTAGCTATCAAGAGTATGTGCGGCTGTTATGAGGTTGATTTTCAGTTTGGAGAGACGTTTTCGCCAGATAAAAATTACAAATTTTATGAAAACGAACACTCTAAGGGCTTGGAATGGGTGCAGCTCGTAGAAGATGCCAAAGGCAAAATTGTACTACAACATTTACTGATCGTAAATGACTCTGCTTCAACTGAAAAATACATTGTAAAGCACTGGCGACAAGATTGGTTGTACCAAAACAAAAATGTGTTGGCTTACGACCGCGACAACGCATGGAACAACAAAACCTATTCAGATAAAGACGTAAAAGGCCAATGGACGCAAAAAGTATTTCAGGTGGACGATAGCCCGCGCTACGAAGCAACAGCCACTTGGATACACGCTGATGGCAAACATTATTGGGAAAGTACAGCAGACAGCCCGCTGCCGCGCCGCGAACATACCATTCGCAACGATTACAACGTATTGCGCCGTACCAACCGTCACGAAATCACGACTTATGGCTGGGTACACGACCAAGACAACGACAAAATCAATCGTAGCGAAGCAGGCGACCGCCTTATCGCACAAGAAAAAGGCATTAATACTTACAAAAAAGTAGAAAATAGCCGCTGCGAAGCTGCTCAAAAATGGTGGAAAGAAAACGAAAAATTCTGGGCGGCGGTGCGCAAAGAATGGGATGTGGTGCTTTCTAAAAATCAAGGTTTGAGAATGGAAGCTGCCGTAGATAATAAGCCTCTATACAGACACTTATCTAAGCTGAAGCCAGAGCAAACGGCTGAAGTAAAGCCAATAATTGAAAAGTTTGTGAAAAAATAATAACTAACTAACACCTATTATTGCAAACAACGTTGCCAGTTTCTGGCAGCGTTGTTTTTTTTGTATCAAAATGAACTATTGAGCTTGCTTACTAGTTAGTAAGCAGGTAGATTTGCTTATACTATGTCAGATACCAAAACGCAAATTTTAAATATCGCTGAAGACCTGCTGCAAGACAACGGATACAATGGTTTTAGTTATCAGCACATAGCTAAAGTATTGAATGTCAAAAATGCAGCTATTCATTACTATTATCCTATGAAGGAAGATTTGGGTTGCGACATTATTCGCAGAGCAAGAGGGCGTTTTCGCAAGTGGATAAATTTGCCCGAAACGCAAGCCCTCAATGCTTGGGAACGTTTGGACTTGTTCTTGACTTTATATTACAGCTACTTAGAAAATAATAGCAAGGTTTGTTTGGTGGGGTCGTTGGCGGCGGCTTACAAGACACTGCCTGTTTCCATGCAGCAGGAAACGCAATTGTTGATAGAAGATATTATGCAATGGCTTTGCAACTTACTGATAGAAAGCCAAAAGGCTGGCGTTTGGACGTTTAAAGGCCAAGCAGAAAGCCGCGCAACCGTGATTTTGTCGTCGTTGATGGGTGGCTTGCAAATGGCGCGTGTTACTGGCCGACAACGTTTTTTTGAGGTTGTGGCTCAGATAAAATTAGAACTAAGCAATTAACGTAATTTTTTACCTAGAAACTTACTTATTAGTAAGTAAATATTAATTGATTCGTTTGCAATAAAAAATATTTTAGACCACCATACTATTTTCATTGTTATGGAAGAAAAAATCAGAACTATCGTTGGACCAGCTCCCAGCCCCAAAACAGGAAAAGGATTTACTTTGCCGTTTAATGTGCGGCTCATGCGTTTGGGATTCAGGCATTTGGGGGCGATTGCGCCGCGTTTGGTGAGCAAAGTAGCCTCTAAACTATTTTTTACGCCTGTCATTCGGAAACGTCCAGAATGGCCAGCCGATTTGTTGTCCAGTGGGCAAGCGGTTAGGGTTCCGTTTAATGGCCACGCTTTGCACGGCTACCGTTGGGGAGGGGAGGGTCAACCGCTGGTGCTTTTTGTGCATGGCTGGGAAAATGAAGCCGCTCATTTTCAGTTTTTTATTCAAGAAATATTAAAACAAGGTTTTGCGGTGGCAGCTTTTGATGCACCAGCACACGGCAACTCGCGCGGCCAGCAACAAACCAATATGTTTGAATACAGCTTGGCGGTAGGCGCGATTTTTAAGCATTTCGGCAAAATACATACGATTATTGGGCATTCGATGGGTGGTGCGGCTTCGTTTTATCGTTGCGCCAAAACGCCCGAAATTGAACTGGAAAATTTGGTAATGATAAGCAGTCCAACCGATATTCAAGGCATTTTCACAAGGCTCAAACAAACCTTGCATATTTCGGATAAAGTCATTGCCAATATGCAAAATGCAATGCACCATCGCTTTAATATTGATCGCGATATTTATGATTTGACACAACTCTGGAACAAGGTAAATGCCAAACGCGTGTTGTTGGTGCATGACAAAAATGATATTGTCGTGCCTTGCACCGATGCCCAACGGCTGGCGGAGGTGTGGTCGAAAGCGCAAATGCTAATTACCGAAAATTACGGGCACAACCGCATCATCAGAGAGGCTGAGCCGATCAAAGAAGTAGTGGAATTTATTAGCCAAGCATAAACAAAAAGTGTGCTAAGTCGTTGTTTCTCAAACTTAGCACACTTTTTGTTTTAGATTTGAACACCAATGACCAATACATCATCTACTTGGATTTGGTTGTTGCGCCAGCGTTCAAACTCAGTTTCAAGTGTCAGACCTTGCGCGTCCATAGGTATTTGTTGTACACTTTGCAAAAAAGATTTGAATTGCCGAGACGTATATTTTTTGCTGTCTTTGCCGCCAAATTGGTCTGTGATGCCGTCGGTAAAAATATAAAATCGGTCGCCTTTTTGAAGTTGTAACTGATGCGCTTGAAAATCTTTATGGATATGTTCTGTATTGCCGCCAATAGATATTTTGGTCGGGTTAATTTCTTCAATAACATCCCCATTTTGTCGATGAATATACAAAGGTCTGTACGCACCTGCATATGTTAGGGTATGAGTGCGCATATCTATGCAACACAAAGCCAAGTCCATGCCTTCTCTAAAGTCGGAATTTGCATTGTTTTTTTGCAAAGAAGCCGTAACGTATTGGTCTAGAGAGGCCAAAATAATATCAGGTTCATTTACCCCGAACTCATCTACGATTTTGTTCAGGTTGGTGTAGCCAATCAGCGACATAAACGCGCCTGGTACGCCATGCCCCGTGCAGTCGATGGCTGCAATAAAAATCTTGTCGTTTTTGCGGCTAAACCAATAGAAATCGCCACTTACGATGTCTTTGGGGCGATAAAAAACAAAATGATTGGGAATGTATTTGTTCAAAATGGCTTTTTCGGGCAAAATGGCCATCTGGATTTGGGAAGCGTAGCGAAGACTGTCAGTAATTTCTTTGTTTTTTTGCTCTAAAAGCGTTCGGGAAAGCGTTTCTTTTTCGAGCTTTTTTTGTTGGGTAAGGTCGCGAATTATTCCCGTAAAAATGGAACTTTTGTTGGAAACAGTTTGGTTAACCGACAGAAAAACAGGGAATTGTGCGCCATTGTAGCGAACGGCCACCGCCTCACGTCCGATATTGTGTGTAGCCGAAAAAACAGATTCGCGGAGGCGTTCGGGCAAATTGTTGGATGCTGTGGGTTGAGTAAAAAGCATCGCGACATTTTTACCGATAATATTGTAACGATGATAACCAAACATTTCTTCGGCGGCCACATTGAAAGAAGCGATAGTGCCTGTGCTATCGGTCATAATAATGGCTTCGTCGGCGTTGTCCAAAATGCCACGCATTAGGGCTTCGGATTCGCGAATCATGGCGGCTTGTGAGTGCAACTGTGCCAAACTTTGATTTAGCTCCTCAATATGTTGTCGTAGTTGCTGTTCGTAGTCTTTTATTTGGGTTAAGTCTTTGATAAGCACCACGAACAAAACGCCGTCGGCGGTCGGAATTTCGTTAAGAGAAAACTCCACATAAAACCAACGCCCATTTTTACGCACACATTTTACTTCTTTTTTGAGCGAACTGGTGTGATTTTGCCCCGTAATGCGGTAATGGCGCATATAAATATCAAATGTATGTGCGTGTTTGGGACACATCAACAACCCAACTTTTTGGCCAAGCAGTTCGGCTGGTTCGTAGCCAAACACTGCTTCTGCCGCCTGATTGAGCAAGTGAATAATGCCAGCAGCATTAACAATAATCATGGCATCGGATACGGTATTGACCAGATGGCGAATAAGTTTTTGTTCGGCTACCCCCGCGAACATGCGCAAATTAGCTTCGTGTTCTTGCTGCGTAATAAAATCACTGTTTTCGTGGTTCAAGTGTTTATTTACATGTGTTTTCATCGTGGTACGAATGGTTGAATACCCTGAAAATAAGAATGTTATAGAAGATGTATTGTAGTCGTGATGATAATACTATGGATTTGCGCTTTGTTTCTATTGAATTTACGGAACAAATACATGATTACCCAATAATTTTCTATAACGTAAATAAAACCTGTGAGTTTTTATGCGAAATGTGAATAAAAACAGAATTTTATTGCGATAATTCTTACGCTGGCTCCTCGCGGAAAATGTAGGCTCCCACGCCGCCAGTAAATGCCCCTAACAAATGCGCTTCCCAAGAAATATGAGGGTCGGTTGGGAACACGCCAGCCACCATACCGCCGTAAAGCAAAAATACAAGCAACGAGAGCAAGGCTGCTCGCCAACTTTTTCGGAAAATGCCACTAAAAAATAAAAAACTCGCGTAGCCATAAATCACGCCACTGGCACCAATGTGATAACTGGGACGAGCCGCCAGCCATACGCAAAGCCCCGTTCCGATATGAATAAACAACAGAGCAGCAGGAGCAAGGCGAGGATAAAAAAACAAAATCAAGAACATGAGCACAGCCACAGGCACAGTATTGGCTACCAAATGCCAGAGTCCGCCATGAAGAAACGGTGAAAATAAGATGCCCCAAAGCCCTGACCAATGGCGCGGCAATATGCCCCAAACGCCTAAGTCGATATGTGTAACCGCTTCAAAAAACCAAACTCCCCAGCAAATCGCCAAGAAAATAAACGGCCAACGGATAAAACGTGGTAGATTGTTCATAAGATTTGTATTGTAATGCGTCTGTGGCCTAACTTACAAATTTGATAATAAGTTTCGTTGTTATTTTCTTTCAAAGCATTTTTCCTGAATTTTTAATAATAAAAATTGAGAATAATGGTACAATCATTTTTTAAGCTCCGCTATTTGTGGTATTATTGGGGATTGTATTTTTAATAGTTCATCCTAATTCTTAAACATTTCTTTTTCCCATGAAAAAAATATTACTAGTAGGTTCATTCTTGCTTGCCACAGTATCAGCTTCTATGGCTCAACAAGCTGATCGTTTCGGAGGTTTTGGCCATTTTTTTGTTGGCTATACGGGTTTTGGCGACCAAAAATTTTATGATAAAGTCGTAAAAAATAATACAGGGTTGTTCAATTTCCCTGAGCCAAAAGCAGGTGCATTGGTGCTGGGCGGTGAGGGCTATGATGTGTTTAATAGTGTATTGATCGGTGGTGAACTGAATGTAACTTTGGGCAATAAAGCCGAACAATCTCATACTAATCTGCTGGCATTGGGCAATGAAGATGATTATAAATTTAAGTTAGGGACTCGTCGTGTGGGGGCTGCGGTATTGGTAAATGCAGGCTATATAGTGTTACACAAAAAGAATTTTGTGGTATATCCGTTGGTGGGGATTGGGTACGCTGCCAGCGGCCATATTCTTTCTGATCCACGCAGCAGCAACATCCTTACAGGCCGTAGCTACCCAGGAACAACTGAAATCTCAGAACAAAATGCATTGTATTATAACCATAATTTGGCCTTTAATGCTGCTGTGGGTGTAAACTATTTTGTACACAGTGGCGGAAATGACGACAATAAAGGATTTAATCTTGGTTTGCGTTTTGGCTACCAATCTCAAATGGCGAACAATAAATACAATGTGAACGATATTAAACTAGAAAATGCAAGTAATTATGCAAAGTCTGCTAATAATGGCTGGTATGTACGTTTGGCCATTGGTGGTGGTGCGTTACACCGCAAATAATTATTTTACGATATAATACTGGAATTGGCGAATGCTTTTCTTTGTTATCAGGGAAGCATTCGCCAATTTTGTTTTGATGCTTTTCCCGAATATATTACGATTTATCACTCCTAATATTTAAAAATTTATGCAAATACCATCTCGTCCACAAAGACATTTGCTGCCTGCCGATTTTACGGTAACTGATTGGGCAGCCTTAGAACCCTATTTCCAACAGTTAGCAGACCGCTCTATTGCTTCGGTAGATGATTTAAAAAACTGGTTGTCAGATCGCAGCGAACTGGAATCTTTATTGGAAGAAGAAATGGGTTGGCGTTATATCCGCATGACCTGCGATACGACTAACCCCGACCATACCGCCGCTTTTCATTTTTTTGTAGAAGAAATTGAGCCGAATATCGCGCCGTTTGCCAATCTTCTGAACGAAAAACTCAACGAAAGTCCCTTTGCAGGGCAACTCGATAGCGTGGCGTATCAGAATTTTTTGCGCAACGTGCGAAAAGACATTGAGATTTTCAGAGAAGAAAATATTCCACTCCAAACCCAAATCCAGACCGAACAGCAACGTTACGGGGCAATTTCGGCAGCCATGACCGTAACCCTCGACGGCCACGAATTTACGCTACAACAAGCCGCCGTGCGCCTGCAAGAAACGGATAGAGACGTTCGCCAGTCGGTGTACGAGGCCATTCAGTCGCGCCGCCTGCAAGAAAGTGAGCAACTTAACGAGTTGTACACGCAGTTGTTGGGGCTGCGCCATCAGGTTGCCCAAAATGCTGGTTTTGAAAACTTTAGAGATTATATGTTTAAGGCAATGGGGCGTTTTGACTATACGCCAGCCGACTGTTTTGCTTTCCATGAGGCCGTAGCCGAACAGGTAGTACCTTTGCTTAACGGTTTGGCAGAGCATCGCCGCCAAGCCTTAGAACTCACCGAACTGCGCCCTTGGGATTTGGCTGTAGATGAAGAACGCCGCAACCCGCTTAAACCGTTTAGTTCGGGTGAAGAACTTCTGGACAAAACCATTCAAGCATTTTATAACATTGATAAATATTTGGGTGATTGTCTGTCCGTGATGAAGGAAATGGGGCATTTGGATTTGGTCTCGCGCAAAGGCAAAGCACCAGGCGGTTATAATTATCCGCTCGACGAAATCGGCGTGCCATTTATTTTCATGAATGCAACTTCTACGTTGCGTGATTTGGTAACATTGCTTCACGAAGGCGGCCATGCGGTGCATTCGTTCCTGACGCGCGAACAGCCGTTGCAGTTTTTCAAACATCCGCCGTCGGAAGTAGCCGAGTTGGCTTCGATGTCTATGGAATTGATTTCGATGGAACAATGGCATTTGTTTTTTGAAAATGAAGACGATTTGCGCCGCGCCAAACGCGAACATTTAGCCCAAATCCTCGAAACATTGCCTTGGGTGGCCACGATTGACAAATTCCAGCACTGGGTTTACGAAAATCCTACGCACACGCTGGAGCAACGCAAAGCGGCTTGGCTCAGTATCTACGAGCAATTTAGCCCAAGTGCCGTGAACTGGAGCGGTTATGAGCATTTCAAAGCCAATATTTGGCAAAAACAATTGCATTTGTTTGAAGTGCCGTTTTATTATATCGAATACGCTATTGCGCAATTGGGTGCGGTGGCCGTTTGGAAAAATTACAAAGAAAATCCGCAACGCGGCTTAGAAGGTTATCTCAATGCTTTGCGTTTGGGTTATGCCGCGCCGATTAGCCAAATTTATGAAGCGGCTTACATTCGTTTCGATTTTTCCAAAGAGTACATCAAAGAACTTATGGACTTTGTGAGTGCCGAAATGAAAGCGTTGTAAATTATTGATTATGAATAAAATACAGGTCTGAGATACGGCCTGTATTTTCCTTTTTGCTGAAATAAAAATAAAATGAAAATACTCATTATCGGCGGCGGAAACATGGGCACTACCTACGCGGAAAGTTTGGTAGCAAGTCACGCCATTTCGCGCCAAGATTTACATTTGTTGGAGCGCACCGAAGCCAAAGCAGAGGTTTTTCGCGCCAAAGGTTTCGTGAATGTGCATTTGCAGGCAGGCGACTACATCGACGAAATAGACGTAATTATTTTGGCCGTAAAGCCTCAAGACGCGCATAAAGTTTACCCCATGATTGCGCCTTACATTAATGACAAACACTTGATTTTGAGTGTGATGGCGGGTGTAAAAATCCAAAATATACAAGCGACTTTGCCCACCGAACGCATTATTCGCGTAATGCCCAACTTGCCCGCCCAAATCGGAATGGGAATGTCGGGGTTTACGGCGGACGCGTCCGTGAGTAAAGTGGAGCTTTTCGCAATTCAAAACCTGCTGAACACGACGGGCAAATCCATTTATTTTGAACAAGAAAGCCTCATTGATGCGGTTACGGCGGTGTCGGGTAGCGGCCCTGCGTATGTGTATTATTTTATGGAATCTATGATAAATGCAGCGCAGCAAATGGGTTTTAGCTTACAGCAAGCCGAATTGTTGGTGGAACAAACTTTTATGGGTGCGGTGCATTTGCTCAACTTGCGCGATTTGTCGTGCCGCGAATGGATTACGCGCGTAGCGTCTAAAGGCGGTACTACGGAGGCCGCTTTGTCGGTGTTTGAGGCGCGTGCGCTGGACAAAATCATTGCCGAAGGTCTCCAAAAAGCCAACGAAAGAGCCATTGCTTTAGGACAATAAAAGGCCTGATTTATGAAAAATCGCACTATTGCACTCATTGTTACGCTGGGCGTGCTGTGTATCGCGGGTATTTTTTCCATTCAATTGTTTTGGCTGAATCGTGCTTTTGATTTGCGCGAAACCCAATTCAATTTTGGGGTAAATATTGCCTTGCGCAACGTGGCGGTGCGATTGCTTCATTACAACGGCCACCAGATGGCTGCCGAAAACCCTGTGAGTCAGCTTTCGCCCAATTATTTTGTGGTGCGCGTAAACGATGTGATTGATGCCAATGTGCTGGAGTTGTATTTGAGGGAAGAGTTACTCAAACGCAACGTAATCGAGAATTTCGAGTACGCCATTTATGATTGTGTGGGCGAAAAAATGGTGTATGGCAATTATGTTTCGTTGGAAAAAGATGAGAAAAATCCGTCGTGTACCAGTTCGCTGCCGCGTTGGAATACCGACAACTACTATTTTGGCGTTTATTTCCCGAATAAAGATGCTAACTTGCTCAGCAGCATGGGGATTTGGTTGTTTTCTACGGGCGTGTTGGTGTTGGTTTCCGTGTTTTTTGGCTATGCAATGTTTGTTATTTTGAAACAAAAACGCTTGTCTGAAATTCAGAAGGAGTTTATCAATAACATGAACCACGAATTTCAAACGCCGTTGGCCACTATCACCGTTGCCGCCGACGTTTTGCGTAAGCCCGACATTGGCAAACATCCCGCACGTCTCCAGAATTACGCCAATATTATTCAGCACGAAACGCAACGCTTGCGCAGCCAAGTGGAACGCCTTTTGCAAACGGCTTCCGCCGACAAAGACGTGTGGGAACTCAATCGCCAAACCGTACACTTGCATCAGGTATTGGAGCAAGTGGCCGAGAGCTACACCCAAACGTTGCAAAATGTGAATGGTCGTATCGCGCTTGATTTTCCGCAAAACTGCTCCGATGAGGTCTCCGCCGACGGCCTGCATTTACGGAATGCCTTCGCCAATTTGATAGACAATGCCATCAAATACAGCGCATTATCTCCCGAAATTGGTATTAAAACTTCGTGCCAGAAAAAAGGCGTTTTAGTAGAAATTTCGGATAAAGGCATTGGTATTTCGGCGGAGCATCAGCGCAAAATTTTTGATAAATTTTACCGCGTTCCGTCTGGAAACCTGCACAACGTCAAAGGCTTTGGGCTGGGGTTGCATTACGTGAAGTCGGTGGTAGAAAAACACGGCGGCAAAATCAATGTGCACAGCAGGGTAGGAGAAGGCACAACTTTTGGTGTGTGGCTGCCATATTCTCGAAAATAACAAAGCCCACAAATGTTTGCGGGCTTTTAAAAATACAAAAGTTAATACTTTTAAAATCTTTTAATCATTTTGAAGTGGTCGATGCCTGCTTCCTGAAAAGTGCTGCCTTCTGCCACAAAACCAAATTTGGTATAAAGTCCCATGGCTGTAAGTTGGGCGTGCAAATAAATAGTTTTTCCTTCAGACTCAGGTTTTTGGGCGATGTCTTCCAACATAAAACGCATAATAGCCGAGCCTATGCCGTAACTTCTGTATTCCTCTAACACTGAGAAGCGTTCGAGTTTTATGCCCAAATCCGTGAAACGCCAACGGCCAGTGCCCGCAGGATTGCCGTCGATGGTGGCTAATACGTGTGTGGACACGTCCTCAAACTCGTCGTATTCTTCTTCTTCGTCCACGTGTTGTTCTTCTACAAATACTTTGTGGCGAATATGGAAAGATGAAGCCATCGCTTCCTCTTTGCTTATTTTGTTAACTAAAACTTCCATAAAATTTTGTTTGGCGTATTAAAATGAAAATGATTGCATAGCGTAAATATACGCATAAAAAATATTGTTATGCAATGTTTTTCTTAGATTTTTAATCTAGCCAAGCCTTGAATAAAGTTGCTTTTTCACGGCTAATATCGATTTCAGGAGTAGAAGCACCGCCTTTGAGTTTGACTACCAATTTTCCATTAAAACCGCTCTTGAAACTCTCCACCGCTTCCAATCGAATGATGTATTGGCGGTTGGCCCTAAAAAATGTTCGGGGGTCGAGTAGTTGCTCCAACTCGTCCATTGTTTCGTATTCGCAGATGTAACGCTGTTGGTCTTCGGTTACCAAATAAATCAACTCGTCTTTGACAAAATAAGAAACTTTGTTGCTGGCCACAGGCATCATCGAATTGCGATACTGCACCATAAAACGTTCCTTGTAACGTGGCGTTTCGGTTACGGGGCTTTTCAGTAGTTTTACTAATTCTTCTACCGATTGGCTTTGGCTCTGCGAACCGTTTTGTAGCTCGCGCAGATGCTTAAATTTGTCCATCGAACGTATAAGGTCTTCGCGGTCAATGGGTTTTAGTAAATAATCTATGCTATTGACCTTGAAGGCGCGAATAGCATATTCGTTGTAGGCAGTAGTGAAAATAACGGGAACTTCGATGCGGGTTTGGTCAAAAATGGAAAAACTCACACCGTCCGAAAGTTGCACGTCCATAAAAACCAAATCGGGTTGCGGATTGTGCGCGAACCATTGCACAGCGTCTTCCACACTGCCGAGTTTGGTTACAATTTCCAAATCGGGTGCCACTTGGGCGAGCAGTTTGGTAAGGTCGCGGGCAACGAGTGGTTCGTCTTCTACGATAACGGCTTTCATAATTGTAGCTGGTTGGTTTTATAATAAAGGTAATTTCACGGCGAAAGATGTAGCCGTTTCTTCTATCAATACCTTGCGGTCGGCACTGTAGAAGCTATAAAGGTTTTGCATATTTTCAAGGCCTGTCTTGTTCGAATCCTCTACAAGCGTTTTGCGTTGCAGATTGTTTTCTACTACCAAATAATCGTTTTGGATATAAATATGAATCCGCAAATGCTTTGATTCGCTGATGATGTTGTGCTTGATGGCGTTTTCTATCAAAATTTGAAGCGTAACAGGCGCGATTTGCTTTTCCAGTTGGTCTTCTGGAACATCAAAATCAATGCGTAACATTTCTTCAAAACGGGTTTTGAGCAAGAAAACATAGTTGCTAATAAAATCCAGTTCCGTGCTCAAGCTCACCAACTCACGGTCTTTGGTTTGGAGCACATAGCGATACACGCGCGAAAGGTGCTTTAAGAAGTCAGAAGCAAGTTGCTGATTGTCAAATATTAAGCTATTGAGCGAAGTAAGGCTATTAAACAGAAAATGTGGATTGAGTTGGTTTTTTAGGTTATCGAACTGCACTTGTGCGCGTTCTTTTTGGAGGCGTTCGGCCTGTACTGCCGACTTTTTCCATTCCCTAAAGAAATAAAGCGAAATATAATTAGCGTTGATTACCAAGGTGATAAGAATATCTATGAAGAAAATAATGTGCTTTAGAATCGGAATGTTAAACTCATGCGGGAACAAATGAACCATGAGCGCGACCCAAAGTTTACGGAAGAATATAGTAAACAGCAGACTTATCGAAATTTGCAGGACAACACGTTGCATAATGCCCCGCTCGTAAGGCATTTTTTTGTCTAAATACTCGGAAAGCAGTCGCACCATGTCCCACGTAATGGTGAGGCCAACGGTAAAAACGGCAAATACCAACAAATGCAATTCGATGGCATATTGCGGGAACATGAAATAGCGCATCAAACCGCTGATAATTCCATAACCTACAATGATTTGGTAGCGGTTGGGTGCTTTGACAGGTCGCCAAGTGGTCAGGAGCGTGTGCGAATGTGGGCAACGCTTAGAAAATGTAGGAACAAAAACTTGGTGTTCCCGACGCGGAAAGAAGATAGAATGTCCGATTTTCATATTACAAAACAACTTAATTTGGTGAGGGAAATCAATTTTAATAGCGCAAACCGTATTGATTATGTGTGCAAATGCTTCAAATGCGTATTGAAGTGTATACATTGCTTTATTCGCGGACAATAAGCCGAAAGCCAACGCCGTGCACGTTTACGATTTCTATTCGGTCGTCGTGGCGCAAATATTTACGGAGCTTAGAAATGAACACATCCAAACTGCGACCATTGAAATAATCGTCGTTGCCCCACAAGGCTTTGAGAATGTAGTCGCGGCGCAAAGTTTGGTTAAGATTCAGAATGAAAATTTTGAGTAAATCCGCTTCCCGTTGGGTGAGTTGTTGGGTTTGGGCGGCGTGTTGTAATTGCAAATTGTTGCATTCCAAAACGTATTGACCTACCGAAAGTATTTCGTTATTGTTTTGATTAATAGGCGTTTGGGTGCTTGCTGCGGGTTTGCTTCTTCTCAAGAAAACTTCAATTCTCAAAATAAGTTCCTCGATGCTAAACGGCTTGGTGATGTAGTCGTCTGCGCCGAGCCGAAAGCCATGCAAACGGTCTTCTTTCAGGGCTTTGGCTGTAAGGAAAATAATCGGCATTTGTTGGTTTTGGGCTCTGATTTCGGAAGCCAACGTAAAGCCATCTTTGAGCGGAAGCATTACGTCCAATACACACAAATCAAAAGTTTGGGTGGCAAACGCCGTTGCACCTGCCGCACCGTCGGGGCAATGCGTGACGGCAAAGCCTTCTTCTTCGAGCGTGTCTTTAATCACAAACCCCAAATTTACATCGTCTTCAACTAATAGAATTGTAGCTTTGTTTTGCATTTTTTCATTTAATCAATAAACAAATCAGAGGCCAGACCGTCGGCCAGCAACTTGCCTTGCGTGGTGAGTTTGAGCACGTTGCCCGAAAGCGTAGCCCAGCCGTTGGCCTGCCATTGTTGCAGCTGTTGGGCAGCAGTCTCGGCCAAATTCAAATCTAAATTTGTGGCCAAATAACTCAAATCGCAGCCCCATTGCGTGCGCAACGTGGTCAGTATGTACTCATTCACGCGGTCGGCGCGACTCAAAATTTCTTTGGTGGCAGGAATTTCGTTTTGTTGCAAAGCCTTGATATACTGCGCGTTGTTGGCTACGTTGTATTGCCGCGACACCAAATCAAAAGAATGTGCGCTTGGCCCTACGCCCAAATACGGCTTTTGTTGCCAGTAACTGGTGTTATGGCGCGAATACATTTCGGGTTGCGCAAAATTCGATACTTCGTAATGTTCAAAACCTGCCGCCGTGAGCCTGTCGGTGAGCATTTCGAAATGCAGCGCGGCGGTGTCCTCGTCTATGGGCTTAATTTTGCCATTTTTTAGCCAATTACCAAACGCCGTGCGCGATTCTATCGTAAGACAATACGACGAAATGTGCGGCACGCCCAAGCCGATAGCCGTTGCCAAATCTTGCTCCCAAATGCGCGTCGTGTCGGGGTGCGGAATGGCGTAAATCAAATCTATGCTAATGTTGCTGATGCCCGTGTCTTGTGCTTGCTGTACGCAGAGGCTTGCTTGCGTGGCGTTGTGTGCTCTGTGCAAGTACGTTAGATTTTCGTTGTTAAAAGTCTGTATGCCAATGCTCAGGCGGTTAATGCCAGTTGCTTGCAGGCTACGGATTTTCTCCAAATTCAAATCGTCGGGGTTGGCTTCAAGGCTAATTTCGGGTTGTGCCGTTACGCTAAAATGCTGGTAAATGGTTTCTAACAAACTATCCAATTCGGCTTGCGAAAGCAGCGAAGGCGTACCGCCACCAAAGTAAATGGTTTCGATGGTTTGGCCTTGCAAATAATTTTTTTGTAACTGCAATTCTTGGCGCATGGCTGCCACCAAATCGGCTTTGAGTTGGGTGTTGGTGCTAAAATGAAAGTCGCAGTAATAACACGCCTGTTTGCAAAAGGGAATATGTAAATAAATGCCTGCCATGCTCTTCTAAACTAAAAAAGGAAAACCTTATAGGCGTTTGAATCCTATAAGGTTTGATTATTCAAAAAATAAAAATTAGGCTTTATCCCAAACGAATTGACCTTTAGGGCTGCTGATAGTGAGCTTTTTGCCGTTGTCGTGGGCTTCGGTGTGGCCAATGATTTGGGCGGCTATCCCGAAACTTTCCGAAATTTGTATAATGCTTTGGGCGGTTTGCTCGTCGGTATAAAATTCCAAACGATGTCCCATGTTAAACACTTTGTACATTTCGTCCCAAGGCGTTTGGCTTTCTTGCTGAATGAGTCGGAACAGTGGCGGCACGTCGAACAAATTATTTTTCACTACGTGCAAATTGTCCACGAAATGCAATACTTTGGTTTGTCCGCCGCCGCTACAATGCACCATACCAGCCACTTGTGCGCGATGTTCGGCTAACACTGCCTTCACGACAGGCGCGTAAGTGCGCGTAGGTGAAAGCACGGCTTTGCCCACGTTTATCGGCAAATCTTCGTAGCTGTCGGTGAGTTGGCGGCTGCCTGTGTAAACCAGTTCTTCATCAATGGCATTGTCAAAACTTTCTGGATAACGCGCGGCCAAAGATTTATGAAACACGTCATGACGTGCCGACGTAAGGCCATTGCTGCCCATGCCTGCGTTGTATTCGGTTTCGTAATGGGCTTGTCCGAACGATGCCAGCCCGACAATCACTTGTCCAGCTTTGATGTTCGCGTTGTCGATGATGTCGGTGCGGCGCATGCGAGCCGTTACGGTGCTGTCCACTACCACAGTGCGCACCAAATCGCCCAAATCGGCAGTTTCGCCGCCAGTGCTATGAATGCCCACGCCATGCGAACGCAACATTTCCAGCACTTCTTCCGTGCCCTGAATGATGGCCGCGATTACTTCGCCTGGAATAAGTTTTTTGTTTCGGCCAATGGTGGAAGAAAGCAAAATGTTGTCGGTTGCACCCACGCAAAGCAAATCGTCGGTATTCATCACGACGGCATCTTGGGCAATGCCTCGCCAAACGGAAAGGTCGCCAGTTTCGCGCCAATACATATAAGCCAGCGAGGATTTAGTCCCTGCGCCGTCGGCGTGCATGAGGTTGCAAAATGCCTCATCGCCGCCCAGCAAGTCGGGTACGATTTTGCAAAAAGCCTTCGGAAACAAACCTTTGTCCAAGTGGCTAATGGCCGCATGAACATCTTCTTTGGAAGCAGAAACTCCTCTTTGTGTGTAGCGCATCATCTTTTGGGGGAAATGGAGAATTAGGCCAAAAATTGTGTTAAAATATTGATAAACAAATGGATTTCAAATCGCCAAAAGGGGCGCAACAGCCCTAACAGGCCTCAAAGGTAAGTAAAAATTGTGAGAGGCTGCGGGAAAAGGCAAGGAAGATGTATTGCTACCATTCTGTTTTTAAAAAAGAATCTTATACCAATAAATTTGTAACTTGCACTTGTAATTTTGTCGCTTTGCCCCATGACCACGCAAGAAAAATATATCAATCCATTTACGGACTTTGGTTTTAAGAAATTATTCGGCTCTGAACCGAACAAAGACTTGTTAATGAGCTTTTTAAATGAAATATTAAAACTCAATATCGTAGAACTTACCTACAAGAAAACCGAACATTTGGGCGCGTCGGATTTGGATAGAAAAGTTATTTTTGACTTGTATTGCGAAAATGAAGCAGGAGAAAAATTCATCGTGGAACTGCAAAAAGCGCGTCAAAGTTTCTTTAAAGACCGTTCCTTGTTTTACGCTACTTTCCCGATACAAGAACAGGCGGAAAAAGGTGACTGGAACTATGAGTTAAATGCCGTTTATACGGTGGCGATTCTGGATTTTTGTTTTGAAGATGAAAACAGAAATGATTTGAAAATGAGCGTCAAGCTCATGGATGAGCATCGTAAACGCGTTTTTTATGACAAACTCACGTTTTTGTATTTGCAGATGCCGAATTTTCGGAAATCAGAAAATGAGTTGGAAACACTGGAAGACAAGTGGTTATATTTGCTAAAGAATTTGCATAAGCTGCAAAATCGCCCAGCACGATTGCAAGAGAAAGTTTTTACTAAAGCCTTTGAAACAGCAGAATTAGCCAAACTAAATGACTCCGAACGCACCGCCTATGAAGACAGTCTCAAATATTACCGCGATGTCAAAAACTCACTGGATACGGCCAAAGAGGAAGGTCGGGAAGAAGGTCGCTTAGAAACAACTATTAAAGGCATTCAGAAGGCTTTGCAGCGTGGTAAACTAACTGTAGCTGAAATCGCCGAAGATTTTGATATGCCCCTTGAATTTGTGCAGAAAGTTAAAAACCAAGAAATATAAAAAAGCCGAGCTACTTATCATTAGTAGCTCGGCTTTTTGCTTATAAATCAAAGCGATAGCCTAAAGTAAATCGTTGAGGAAAGCAAAAGCCATTAGCGAAAGCAACAGAATCATGCCAACTTTTTGGGCGTTTTCCAGCACTTTGTCCGAAGGTTTGCGACCACTAATGATTTCGTAAGTCAAAAATACCACGTGGCCACCATCAAGGGCAGGAATTGGCAACAAGTTCATAAAAGCCAAGACCATCGACAAGAAGCCAACTAAGTACCAGAATTTTTGCCAAATCCAAACGCCGCCAAATTGTTTGGCTATCCCAATAGGTCCGCTCAACGATTTGGTTGGAGAAATTTCGCCCGAAAACATTTTGCCAAAGGCTTTTACTTGCATGGCCACCAAACCGAAAGCCATACCACTGCCTTTGCTCACGCACGTTCCGAAACCGTAATGACGCGTAGAGTCTTTCAGCAAAAATTTAGGTTGAAAACCCAATGTTCCGTCGCCGCTGATTTCGGCTTTCAGGTGTAGCGTTTCTGTGCCGCGTAAAATGCCTAAATCTACGGTTTTGCCTTTTTCGGTTTCCAACACGCGTTTGAGTTCTTGGAAATAAGCAGTTTCTTTATTGTTGATAGTCAGGATTTTATCGCCAGTTTTTACGCCAGCTTTTTCCGCGCCAGTGTTCGGCGCAACCATGTCCACCACGAACGGCATACGCGGTTCTACGAAAGCTCCTTTTGCCGATGAAATTACGTCCATGAAACCTTTGGGTACTGCCAAATCCATGATTTGACCGTTGCGGTCGATGGTGTAGCGCGTGCCGTCGTTCATAAACAAATCGGGCTTGGCTACTTCATCGAAAGAATGTACCGCTTGTCCGTTGATTTTCAAGATTTTATCGCCGTCCTGAAAGCCCATTTTTTGTGCCGCAGGATGTGCAATAATGCCATATTTGGCTTGCGAAACAGGCAAATAACTTTCGCCATAGTAGGCCAACCACGCAATGAAAATCACGACACCCGTAATCACATTGACGATGATACCGCCCAACATCACGATAAGGCGTTGCCAAGCGGGTTTGGCGCGAAATTCCCAAGGTTCTGGGTCTTTTTGCATACTTTCCAAGTCCAAAGACTCGTCTATCATGCCCGAAATTTTTACAAAACCACCCAATGGAATCGCTCCAAAAGAGTATTCTGTTTCGCCCCATTGAAAGCCCCAAATTTTAGGCGGGAAACCAATAGAGTACTTTTCTACGCGCATACCAAAGAGTTTGGCAGCTAAAAGGTGTCCCAACTCGTGTAGGCCTACCAAAATTGTCAGGCCAAGGAGCAACTGCCCCGCCATGATTAGTCCTTCTAACATTTACAAAAGGAATTTTAAATTTAATTTATTGAAAAATAATAACTTACCGAATTGAATATTTTTTTGGTAAAATAAAATCGGCGCAATATACAGGCTTTGTGGCAAAAATGAAGCCATTGTGTGAGAATATGGCATTTTGACATAAATAAAACATTGCAACCACCATCACACGCACTTTGTTCGCTGAAGTAAAATAGAAAAACAAAAATATTGTTTTTCTGCACGAAACTTATGTTAATATTGTATTTTCGTACAAAGCTATATTTCAACCATTGTATAAGTTTTTTTAAGCGCAGATGGCCAAAGCAAAAATATTGATAGTAGAAGACCAACCTTTATTGGCACAAGACCTTCGCATCAAACTCACTAATATGGGGCATCAGGTGCTGGAAGTGGTCAGTTCGGGGCAAGCTGCTCTACGGGCAATTCTTAATGAAAAACCAAATATAGTGTTGATGGACATTATGTTGGAGGGGGATATGGACGGTATTGAGGCGGCCAAACGCATTCGTAATTATATCAACGTACCGATTATTTATCTCACGTCTTGCGCTGATGATGAGACTTTTGACCGTGCCAATGCTATTGGAACTTATGCCTATTTGCTCAAGCCTGTACAAGAGCGTGAGTTAGATTTGTGTATCCGTACCACTTGCCAACGCCATCAACTCGAACAAGATTTGGTAGAAACTCAAAGCCGTTACAGAAGTTTGTTCGAGAATACCAAAGAAGCCATTATTATTTTTGATGATGCAGGTAAAATTATAGACCAAAACCAGGCCAGCAAACAGCTTTATTACGCCCTTTTTGGTGATCAATTAGCCACTCATTTAAAAGATTTTTTGGGAGAAGGGAAGGATAAAATTTTTGGAGAACATTTTCATGTTTTTCTTGATCACCAAGAAAAAGAGGGCAGAATATGGGTATTTTCTGCCGATAAAAAAACAAGCAAGTGTTTGGAGTACAATGCAAAAGCTAATTTTTTGCCTCAACTGAATTTGGTTGTACTGCGCGATATTACCGAAAGTGTAATGGCGCAACGCGAAATAGAAAATCTAGCCCGATTCCCGTCAGAAGCTCCAAATCCTGTTTTGCGTGTGAGTTGTGAAGGTGATATTTTGTACGCCAACAAAGCGGCAAATGTGCTACTGGAAGAATGGACTACGACTGTTGGTGGTCGGATGCCTGACAATTTGTTGGGGCGTGTGGGCGAGCTTTCGGAAAAAGAGCCTCAGAGCCAAATGATGTTGGTGATTGGTGGAAAAATATATTCGTTGCTCTTTGTTTTTGTAGAAAAAGGCAGCTACGTGAATATTTATGCCAACGATATTTCGCAGCAAAAATATTCGGAACGAATTGTTAACTACCAAAAAGATATATTGGAAATGATTGCCCGAAATGCGACACTTTCGCATATTTTGGAGCAAATCTGTGTGCGAGTGCAATATTTCCTGACGGGCAGTGCGGCGGCTATTTTTTATTTTGATTCGCTGAATCGCAGCCTAAAACTGGCCGCAACTACGCGTTTGCCATACGATTTGGCGCACCTGATTGAGCAAGAAACCTTGCCCGAAAAGAAAAATTCTCCATGGGCAGCAGCCATTTCCGAACAAGAAGATATTATTATCGAAAACTTACAAACCGACCCTTTGGCCACTCCGTACCGAGAGCTGACCCAAAAATACGGTTATATGAGTTGCTGGATTAAGCCTGTGCAAGCCCAAGACGGCGAGGTAGTGGCTTGTTTCTTGATGTTTTACAAACAAGCCCTAAGGCCCTCTACTACAGATATTAATCTCATCAATATGGCGGCCAACTTGGTGGGTGTGGCCATTGAGCGAGATTTTATTTTTCAAAGCCTACACAAACAATCGTTGGCGTTTGAAAATATCAACGATGCTATTTTCCTGACAGATACCAGCGGCGTAATTACCGAATGGAGTCCGTCGGCGGAGCGTGTTTTTGGCCGTAGAAAAAATGAAATTGTAGGGCTTACGATTAAAGACACTAATTTATTTGAATTTACAGAAGGATTCGAAGAGTTTTTGACAAAAGATACGTTGTCCCGTTGGTCGGGTGAATTGCAATATTATTCATTGTTAGGCGAAGATGGAATCGTTCAACTCTCAATTATTCGGCTACTGGACATACAGGATGAGTATATGGGTATGCTTTGTGTGGCACGCGATATTACTCAAGAAAAAAATGTAGAAATTGCCCTCAAATACTCGGAGGCAAACCTAAAGGCCATTTTTGACAATACGGTTCAATCGTTTATTCTGATCAATGATAAATTTGAAATTGCAGCGTTTAATCGCACTGCCCGACAAATTTCGTATGCCCTGACAGGGGATTTTTTGCAAGTGGGCGAGCCGATTGTTAATTATTGGTACACAGAGGATAAAGAAACACTTCAGGATATCATGCGTCGCACGATGGACGGCGAGTATATCAGCTATGAAGAGTATATCACGACACGTACGGGCGACTCGTATTGGTTAGAAATTAATTTCTTGCCCATTTATGATTCTGCTAAAAATATTACGAGTATTTGTTTTACAACGCTTGATATTCAGGATAGAAAAAATACAGAATTGGCACTGGCTGAGAGTGAGGCGCGATTCAGATCGTTGGTACAAAACTCTTCGGACGTAATCGTAATTGTTTCGGCCAAAGGTTATATTACCTATACCAGTGAGTCGGCGGGTCGCTTTTTGGGTTATAATCCGCAAGATTTGTTGGATAATAATTTGTTGGATTTTGTTCACCCCGACGACCGCGATTATGTGGAAGTACTCATTCAGAATTTGGCTGATGGTATGAATGCCACGCCGCCTATTGAGTATCGTTTCTTGCACCAAATGGGCAAATACATTCACTTGGAGTCGGTTTGTACTAATATGCTCGACGAAGCTTCTGTGCGTGGTATCGTAATCAACTCCCGCGACGTGGAAGAGCGTAAAAATTCGGAAGAAACGCTTAAAAATATTGTGCGAGGTGTTTCGGATGCGACGGGTACGGATTTCTTCACGTCGTTGGTGGAAAATATGGCTACCTACCTCAATGTCAGTCATGTGCTTATTTCGGAGTTGGTGGAGGAGCGTCATTCTTTAAGAACTTTAGCTTATATTAAAAATAGTAATATTCAGCCTAATTTTATTTACAAAGCAGAACATACGCCTTGTGCTGATACTTTGCAACAGCAAATGTATTATGTTGAAGATAATTTACAGTTTTTGTATCCGCAAGACCAGTGGCTTTTGGACGAAAATCTGGAAACATACTTGGGCATACGTCTGAACAATAGCAAAGGCGAAGCCATAGGTTTGTTGTGTATTTTGGATAGTAAGCCGTTCCAAAATCATGACTTGGCGGGTTCGATGCTCAAAATCTTTTCGGTGCGAGCCGCCGCCGAGTTGGAGCGGATTTATACCACCGATGCCCTGATAGAAAGCCAAGCTAATTTACTTTCACTAATCGAAAACACGATCGATAATATTTGGGCAATAGACGAAAGCTATAAACTCATCGCCTTTAATACGGCATTTTCGCGGGATTTTGAGAAATATTTTGGCCATCAACTCACGCACGGGGATGTCATCATTAACTACTGTAAAGGTGAATGGGAGGGTTACTACACACGTGCGCTGAGTGGTGAGCAGTTTTTTGTAGAAATAGACCAGATTTATGACGAAGAAATTCAAAATATAGAGGTTTATTTCAATCCAATTTCTGACGAACAAGGCCATGTGAGCGGCGTAAGTATTTTCTCGCGCGATATTACCCAACGCAAACAAGCCGAAAATGCTTTGCGCGAAAGTGAAGTAAACTTGGTGGCTTTGATTGAAAATACCGACGATATTATTTTCTCGATTAATGCTAATTATCAGATATTGGCGGCCAACTCGGCTTTTAGACGCTTGCATAACCTCATGTTTAGTCGCATCATCAAACCTGGTGTGGACTTCGTGCATAGCTTGCCGACGGCTTACGGGCAAGTGTGGCAAGAGGGTTTTGATAAAGCCAAGAAAGGGGAACGTGTGCGTCAAGAAATTCATTATGCACACCCCAAGTTCCCAGTGCATTTGGAAGTTTCCCTGAACCCGATTTATTCTAAAGGCGGCATGATTAGCGGCATAAGTATTTTTGCCCGCGATATTACGTTGCGCAAGCAAGCCGAAAACGAGTTGAAGCGCACCAACTTTGAGTTGGATAGTTTCGTGTATAGGGCTTCGCACGATTTGCGTGCGCCGTTGCGCTCCGTATTGGGACTTATCAATTTGTTGCGCATAGAGGAGAGTAGCCAACAACGTGAAGTGTATTTGGGGCTAATGGAAAAGAGTATCAATAAGTTAGATACGTTCATTAGCGACTTGACGCACTTCTCGCGCAACTCACGACTTTCGCTTAACATCGAAAAGGTCGATTTCAATGCCATCATTCAGGATAGTTTGGGCAATTTGCGTTTTATGGAAAATGCCGAAAAACTCGCCGTAGAACTCAAAATTGACCAAAATGTAGATTTCTATTCGGACATATCGCGTATTAGTATCGTTTTACAAAACCTGATTTCTAACTCCATCAAATACCAACGCCGTGATGCAGGGGCAATGGTAACAATTGAAGTGAAAACGTCGGAGTTTGCGGCTACTATTATTGTTGAAGACAATGGAAAGGGCATTGAAGAGGTGTATTTGGAAAGAATTTTTGATATGTTCTTCCGTGCTTCGGAGGAGTCTTATGGTTCGGGCTTGGGGCTTTATATTACCAAACAAGTAATCGAAAAACTGGAAGGCAGCGTAAGAGTAGAATCCGAAATTGGTGTAGGAACTACGTTTATTATCAAAATACCGAATCTTAAATCACAAATTAAGATTTTATCATAACTAAGAAATTTCGATGAGTGCAATTCTTACTCGTTTAGAAAATGCCTTGTGCGAACGCGAGCAAACGCATAGCCTGCGCCGCCTGCAACTCACACAGGGCATTGATTTTTTTTCTAATGATTACTTGGGCTTGGCCACCAATGGCGCATTGGTCGAGCCTTTTTTGCAACAACAATATGCTAATCCATTGTTTGTGGGCCAAAAACACGGGGCTACGGGTTCGCGTTTGTTGTCGGGTAACAGTGCGTATGTATTGCAGGCCGAGCAATATTTGGCCAATCTTTTTGGGACAGAAAATGCACTGTTGTTCAATAGCGGTTATGCGGCGAACACGGCGGTTTTGTCGGCCATTCCCCAAAAAGGTGATGTGATTTTGTACGACGAACGCAGCCACGCCAGCCTCAAAGAAGGCGCAAGGTTGAGCTTTGCCAGTCGGTTTTCTTTCAAACACAATGATTTGCAGGATTTGGAAGCCAAACTGCTGCGACACAGCGGCAAAGGGGGCGAAGTTTTCGTGGTGGTGGAAACCGTGTATTCGATGGACGGGGATATTGCACCGCTGCCCGACATGGTGAAACTGTGCCAAGCACATCAAGCGCATCTGATTGTAGATGAGGCACACAGTACGGGCATTTGGGGTAGGGAAGGCGCAGGACTTTTGCGGGATTTGGGCTTAGAAAAAGAAGTATTTGCGGCTGTTTATACGTTTGGGAAGGCTATTGGCGGACATGGTGCGTGTGTGGCAGGCGCGGACGTGCTGGTACAATACTTAGTTAATTTTGCGAGGCCATTTATCTACACTACGGCCATGCCTTTGCAAAGTGTAGCGTATGTTTTGGCGGCTTTTGAGTACCTGAAAGCCACGCCGCAAGCCAGTGGGCAGCTTTTTGAACGGATACATTTTTTTAGAGAATACATAAATACGCTAGATATAGCGGCGCATTTTACAGAAAGTAATAGCCCCATTCAAATGCTGAAGGTGCAGGGCGGCAACGAAGCCGCGCGAACCTTGGCCAGCAACTTACAGGGGAAAGGGTATAACCTGCGGGCGGTACTTTCGCCGACAGTTCCCGAAGGACACGAACGCATTCGTATTTGTTTGCACAATTTCAATGGATTATCGGAAATTAAGACGCTTTTGGAAGAGATAAACAGGGCTGTATAGCGGTTGTTTGGCTCAAAATCTTCCCGAAAGGGAAGCCAGCAAATAGTAAACATGAAGTTTAGTGATTTGATGGAGTCATTGCGCCCAAAACTTAAGGCATTGCGCCCAAAACTTAAGGCATTGCGCCCAAAACTTAAGGCATTGCGCCCAAAACTTAAGGCATTGCGCCCAAAACTTAAGGCATTGCTCCCAAAACTTAAGGCATTGCGCCCAAAACTTAAGGCATTGCGCCCGAAACTCAAGTCATTGCGCCCGAAACTCAAGTCATTGCGCCCAATTCTTTAGCAAGAAATACAAAATACTGTATCTCTACGGCAATCAATGAAAGCAATACATTTAATTTTTAAGGTAATTTATTAAATACTTTATGAAGAAGTATGTAACGAAAGATCTGTATAGCTCTTTGGTAAAGTAAAAGTTATGTACAACATTAGGTATGTATAAATATTTTTATCAATAAAAAGAATTGTTATTTGTGTGGAATAGTTGATTTTATTATATTTGTTATATATTTAATTCATTTGTTCTAACATAAAAAGACAAGTTCTTTATGACCTCTATTTCAGAAAAATCATTTGGTGCAAGATTAGTTAATGCGGAAAGCCTTTCTATTCATTTGAAAGCGTTTGGTAATTATATACCTCCTTCGGAAGCATTAAGCATAGAAAACTTTGATCAATTTTTAAACAATATTCGTAATCATAATGCGAATGTTGCTAAGATACGGGCAAACTATTCTATGATGGTAGAAAAACGTTTACAATTATTTAGAAAAAACCCTGATTCATTGGAAAAAATATTAAGTCCGATTGGTTCTACGGTACGTGCGCAGTGTGGCAAAGATGCAAAGGTTACGTATGAGGTAGAAGATTTAATCACGCGCTTAAGAGGAAAGCATAAAGTTAAATCAATGCTTGAGCATGAAGATAATACAAAGCAAAGTATTAGTCAGTCGGAGCGTTCGTATGGTAGCATGACGCAACATTTTTCTGATTTGATCGTGATGCTTACGGCTATGGGTGCGAACTATGCGCCATCTAACGAAATGGTGAAATTATCAGCACTCAATACGAAACTAACAGCCATTAGAGCGGCTAATATTAGCGTAATTACTGCTTATGGAAGTTTAAAAATGGCCACAGATACGCGACAAAGTCAATATTTGGATTTGTTGGAGCGTACAAAGCGGATAAAAGAAGCGGTTAAAAGTCAGTTTGGAGTGAAATCAAATGAGTACGCTTTAGTAATGCAATAAAAAATACGATTTTTGCGGGAAACGTCTTTAAGCCTTTTGAATAGAAAGGCTTTTTTTATGTATATGTGTAATGTGTTTGGCAATCCAAGAGATAATAAAATATAAAGTCTAGGTATATTATCTAAAAAGCAATATTAAATGGTGGGAATTATTAACTAAAAAGTAAGTATTGTAGATATAGTTAGAAAAGTTATCCACCGTAAAGCATTACATAATATATAGTAACTTTTGAGCCGATGTATATCATGTATATTTGTGCGAGAGTATGCTTCATTTTGTAGCAATAATGCTATGTATTGTTGAAACAAGTTGGTTTTGTTGGTTACAATAATGAAACACTATTACTTACCATTTTACCATTTAAAAGTTTTCATTTATGAGTAAACTAAACATAGCCTCTAACACTTACTACAGTCTTAGTTATGATGAAAGTAAGAATCGTGTTTATTTGAGTATTAAAGGTTTTTGGCCAAATGAACAAGTAGTTAGCCATTATTTGAAAGATTGGGAACACGTATTGACTCTTACACAACCTAAATTTACATTAGTAACTAATCTTTCCTATGCTAAAATTTATACCCAAGACATAATGAGCATACATGAAGCAGCTCAACGCTTGATAGTGAATACAGGTGTTTTGCAGGTGGCAGAAGTGTTGAATGAAAGTGCCTTTTTGGAGGCGCAATCTAAAGCACTGATTATGAAAAGTCAGATGCCACGCAATAAGTTTAATTCTATGGCAGATGCAGAAGCTTGGTTGGATTCTTTGAATAGATAATTGATTATAAATAAAGTCTATGTGGCCGTTACTGAACAAGTAGCGGCCATTTGTTTTTAGAGAAAAAATGTCATTTTTGGAGTAATTAAACCTAATGTTTATTTAAGTGTCTATGATTAGTATTTTATTAAAAATTAACTACCCCAAAATATGTCATCATGTCTTTTTCAGTGTACTATTCAGCAGATAAATACTGATAGTCAAAGCCTTGTTTTAAAGCTATGCCCCACACAAGAATTTTATGAAGTTTCTTTGACAAAAGCATTTATCCTAAAAACTTTTGTGTTGGATGCAGATTGGAACAACATGAAAGAAACCAAAATGTACAAAGACCTTGCCGCCGAAGCCACCGCCTTAGACTGGGACACGCAGCAAACGCATTTGGAAAATCTTTCGTTGTGTAACCAATATATCCGCCAAGTGCGCGTGCGTCATTTGCACAACTACATTGATTGGCAAAAAAGCCAAACGCATTTCCAAAACACAGCCGCCATGCACGAGGCCGTGTATTTACTTTTCCCCAAAGGCCTGAGTAAAAGCACAGACCAAAGCATTGAGTTTGCCTATGAGTTGGAAGTGTTTTTTACTTCTGCTGATTGCATGGACGGCTTGCGAGAAGGAACGGTTTTTGATTCGTATCAGTCCGACTCTACTATTTTTGAGATAAAAGATTGGCTCGCCGAAGACGAAAGTAATATCTATGAGCTATTCAATTATTATTACGGAATGTATCGTTTTGCGCCGTATTTGCTCGAAAAAGGTCAAACTACTGCCCAAAATGCTGATGTTGCCATTACTTACACCGACCTTTGGGACACAATTGGCATAACAAAGCGTTATTTTGTTTCTGAGGCCAAAAATCCAGACAAAGAAAAGTTCTCGCGCTACGCGATACTGTATGTAAAAGATGAAACTTGTTGGGTGTCGGTGTCGGGTACGGCCAAAGGCGTGGCCAAACTCACGGGCAAAGCCGAGAAAGCCGAGAAAGAAGTAAAAGATTTGGGCAAAAAAGAATATACAGAGGTTACGGAGGCCGAATTTTATTTGCTTTGCGCCACTGTTTGGAAAGAAGATTTGGCGGTGATTCAGGTTGGGTCGGCTTATGGGCTTATCAATCGCGAAGGAAAAGCCTTGTTGCCTGTGGCGTATGCTGCACCGCCCATGATTGTTGATGCTGAGTTGGTGGTGGTATTCAATGCCAGCAAATTTGGGGCGGTGAATGTGATGACGGACAGGATTATTTGCCCGTTTGTGTACGGTTCTTACGATGAGGTAATCAAAAATTTGTAAGCAGCTATTATCATAAAAAAAGCCCCAGATTACTGGGGCTTTTTCTTGATGATTTATTTTTTGATAAACGGCAGTTTCACGACTTTGGCGCGAATAGCTTTGCCGCGAACATTTACAAAAATCTCGGAATCTGGCTTACTGAAAGCAGTTTGCACGTAGCCCATGCCGATACCGATGCCCAGTGTTGGGGACTGCGTACCCGATGTTACTTGCCCGATAAGGTTACCGTCTGCGTCTTGCAAATCGTAGTGTCCGCGCGGAATGCCACGCTCTACCATCTCAAAACCAACAAGTTTGCGAGCCGTTCCGTTGTTTTTCTGTGCCAAAAGTGCTTCGGAATTGTTGAAGTTTTTGGTGAATTTGGTAATCCAGCCCAAGCCCGCTTCGATAGGCGAGGTAGTGTCGTCGATGTCGTTGCCGTACAAGCAAAAACCCATTTCCAAACGCAAAGTATCGCGTGCGCCCAAACCAATCGGCTTAATGCCTTCGGCTGCGCCTGCTGCAAAAATGGCGTTCCAAATCGTGAGCGCGTCTTCGTTGCGTACATAAATCTCAAAACCACCCGCGCCAGTGTAGCCAGTAGCCGAGATGAGGACATCATTTACGCCCGCCAATGTGCCTTTGCGGAAAGTATAATATTCGATTTCGGAAAGATTTAGGTCCGTGAGTGTTTGCAACGCCGCAATGGCTTTGGGGCCTTGCACGGCAAACAAACTCAATTGGTCAGAAACGTTTTCCATTTCCACCCCAAAACGGTTATGTTCGCTAATCCAGTTCCAATCTTTTTCGATGTTGGAAGCATTTACCACCAAAAAATACTCTTCTTCGCTCATGCGGTACACCAACAAATCGTCCACGATGCCGCCTGTGTGGTTGGGCAAACATGAATACTGAATTTTGCCGTCGGTGAGTTTGGAAGCGTCGTTGGAAGTAACTAATTGCACCAAATCCAGCGCATTTTTGCCACGTAACACAAACTCGCCCATGTGCGAGACATCAAACACGCCTACGCCATTGCGCACGGTGTGATGCTCTTCCAAATCGGAGCTATAACGCACAGGCATATTGTAGCCTGCAAAAGGAACCATTTTCGCGCCCAACTGTACGTGTAGGTCGTTGAGAGCCACTTTTTTAAGTTCTTGAGTTGTTTCCATTGGTATTTATTTGGGAAAACTATCGGGGTAGTAAACAGGCCGCAAAGGTAGCGTTTTTCTTTGGGAAAAAGGAGGCGTGGTGTAGGAAGTGGCTACATTTTCAATAAAATATAACAATACTTTGAAATGTTGTCGGATTTTGAGAATTTGCGGGGGAATGGTGAGTGGAATGTTTGGTAAAAGTTTGTTATCACAACTAAATTTATTTTATATTCAACAAAAAATAAACCCATGTGCTACCATTATAAACCTGCGACGGAGGCCAAACGAATTGAATCGCGTTTTAAAGCGACACCCAAAATGCCGCTTGGTGATGCGCAAATGACCAACGGTTATTCGTACCCGAATATGCCTGTTATCTTAAATACTTCCCCGCAATTTGTTACGTTGGCCAAGTGGGGATTAGTGCCATTTTTTGCCAAAGACGAACAAGAATTTTTGAAAAAAGCCAATACACTCAACGCCAAAATTGAGACACTGGAATCGCTTAATTCCTACAAAAATTACGTTGAAAATAGATGTTTGGTACTGGCCGAAAGTTTTAAAGAATGGAAGCATGAAACCGTAAATGGGAAACTTTTTAAAATTCCGTATGAGATAGAAACTGCGGATAATTTGCCTTTTGCGATGGCAGGTATTTATAGTATCCGAAATGATATTTATACGTTTACAATTCTGACCACAGAAGCCAATGATTTAATGGACGAAATACATAATACAAAACGACGAATGCCTGTTATTTTGGGTCATCAAGAAGAATCGCTTTGGCTGAACAGAGAGCCGCTAAAGCCGTATTATAACCGCAATGAAATTAGATTAGTGGCCGAGCGTATTTGAAAAATAAGCTATCTGAAAATGAGGTGTAAAAAATATTTATTTTGAAAATATAAGCACTCAAAAGTAAGTTATTGTTGTATTTAGTATAATGATTTTTCAATAAAGTATTACTTGTATGAGAAAATATCTTTCATTAATTTTTATAGTTATAACAAGCACTTTTGTTGGTGCGCAAAATCTCAATCTTCGGAAAATAATTCAGAAAAGCGACTTGATTATTGCTATTCGTGATTATCAGTCAGAAGTTATTTGGGTAAATGATGTTACATATAAAACGTATATCAAAGTAGATAAAACAGATAGCACAAATATTTTTATTTTTCGCAATAAAATAGCTGCTGTTCCTCCTAAACTAATATTGCGAAAATATACAGACAATGAAGATTTTTATTCAGATTTAGCAATCACGAAAAGTGCTTGTGCGTTAAATGCATATGATCCAGGTAAATCATATTATAACTTATTCTTCATTAAAAAAGAAAAGGACGAGTACCGAATTTTGATGCATTTGCCTATGCTTGAATGGGAGCAAAGGGAAAATTATAGGCATCAAATTGAAACTATTTGTGGTGTTGAAAATATTAAAAAGTTGAAGGATCGTTTTGCTAAAACATTGGATTGGTTTATGGAAAATGGACTAACGCCTGATAGTGATTTTATAGAATATTATAAGAGTAAAAAAATTATAACAGATACCATTCAATATTCAGAAAAACAATATGAAAAAGCCTTACAGCAGTTTCATAATGGAAAAGAAGATATATTGCCAATTGTGAGAAAAAAGTATTTTGATCAAGTAAAGCAATATTATATACAGAAAATGGAAAATATTTTAAAAATTGACCAACCTGAGTTTCAAGATTATTATGCTTTTGACAAAGCATTTTATGCTATTATTGGTAATAGATTAGATTATGAATCAATAGATTATGTTTTATATGGTTATCTGACTGCTGATAAGTTTGACAAGTATGATAAGAAAATAATCATGGAACATTTATTGAAATTAGTAAAAGAAAGTATATAAGGTTGTGTAAAATTTTATATATTATGTTTGTTATTATCTTTTTTGCTATTCATAAGAAATACGAGCGTTTTACTTCAATAAAATAACTTAAATTACAACAATACAATACATTTTAACGCCCGACGAGTCATTTTAAAAAGTGTTCTCAAAGATTATTTTTAACCCCCTGACAATAGGTTGTCATACAGGCTATTTAGCTTTGCATCAAATTCAAATAAAAAGTAATTTAATTGCCTACTTCGCTTATATCAAGTGCAAGTAAGGCTAAAACACAGAATAGTATGATAGCTAAACAAGTTACAATCAGAGAAAAACAAGTTGAAATTAATTATATTCAACAAGGGCAAGGCGATACAACACTTTTGTTTTTACACGGTTGGTGTATTGATGGGACATATTGGAATAATCAAGTAGATTTTTTTTCTAGGGATTACAATGTTTTAGCAATTGATTTACCTGGTTTTGGCCAATCAATTGCTAAAAGGACTAACTGGACTATTGAAGAATATGCAAATGATGTAATTGCTTTTATAGATGCGATGAACCTTAAAAAAGTGATCATTATCGCACATTCTATGGCGGGAGAAATTATGTTGGAATTAGCGTTAATCAATAATCCAATAATAGTTGGTATTGTAGGTATTGACAATTTTAAAATGATTGACGTTATATTTACGCCAGAGCAAATGAAACAAATGACCGACTTTTTTCCTATGCTTGAAAACAATTTTAAAAATTCAGCACCTGTATATGCAGATTTGATGCTTTTTCATCCAACAACATCAACAGAAATACGGGATAGCGTAAAATCTGATTTTGCAAGTAGTAATCCTGTTATTGGCTATGAGACATTTATGAATCAAATGCAATATGCTTATGCCGATGCACAAAGGCTTGAACAGCTCAACTATAAGTTATACTTAATCAATAGTGATGGTTTTCCTACAAATGAAACAGGGCTGAAAAGCCATTGTAAAAATAGTTTTCATGTTGAATTTATCGCTGCAACTGGGCATTATCCAATGATAGAGAAACCTACTGAATTTAATTTAATACTAGAAAAAGTATTGGCAGAAATAAAATACAACTCCCTTTGCTCTTAATACTGTTTTAGCGAGTGATTATATATAAATAAACAATCGCTGGAATATAAAAACAGGTAGCATTTTGAATTTTTTTAAAATAAAAAACTAAGTTGAAAATCAACTATGGCCTAAACGAATGCCCGTTATTTTGAGCCAGCAAGAAGAATCGCTTTGGCTGAATAGAGAGCCGCTAAAGCCGTATTATGACAGAAACGAAATTGAATTGGTAGCAGAGCATATTTAATTTTTATGAATACACCATTTTACGACAAACTACAATCACTTTTGCAAATGGAAAAAGAACCATTTACGGAACTTTATTCGTTAATGCAATCCCAAGAAATAAAAAGAAATGAGTTTGTTTTGAAAGAAGGAGAAATTTGTAAATTTATTGGATTGGTTAATAATGGTTCGCTAAGAACTTTTTATGTAAATGAGCATGCGGAAGAAGTAAATTTTTTATTTCATTTTAATCAAAAAATAGAAGATATTGTTTTTACAGATTACGAAAGTTTTTTGTTAAGTACACCTTCAAAACTCAATATACAAGCCTTAGAAAATTGTACAGTTTATTTTATATTTCAAGAAGATTGGCAAAATCTTTGTAATAAAAATATTTATTGGCAAATGTTTTCTAAAAAAATGACCGAAAAAGCATATCTATCTGCTAAAAAAAGAGTGGAAGATTTACTTTATTATTCACCCGAAAATAGGTACATTAAACTTATACAGGACAATCCACTTATATTCCAAAAAATCTCGCAACGACATCTTGCCAGCTATTTGGGCGTTACGCCCCAGTCGTTGAGCCGAATCCGAAAACGCATTAGCATTAATTACCTTTAGTGTACGTTTTTTGCGGTGCTGCCGTCTAATTTTGCGCTGTAATTCTATCGTCAAATGAAAGAAACAGTTACTATTATCGGAGCAGGAATTGGCGGTTTGACTACTGCCCTGACGCTGAAACAGAAGGGTTTGTCTTGCAAAGTATTTGAGGCCGCACCCGAAATAAAACCTGTGGGGGCGGGCATTATTATTGCCAATAATGCCATGCAGATTTTTAGAAAATTGGGTGTGCATGAGCAAATAGAGGCCGCAGGAAATCGGATTTCTTATATGAAAATTACGGATGCGCAACTGAACTGCATTTCTGTCGCGGACTTGCGTGCGTATGAGCAACAATATGGCGTTCATAATATTGCGATTCACAGAGGCGAACTGCAAAAGACATTGGCAGATGCGTTTGGTTACCAGCATATTATGTTATCCAAAAGACTTTCTAAAATCGAAAAATCAGACGCTTTTAAGCTCACTTTTGAGGATTATTCTACCACCCAAACCAAATTTTTGATTGGGGCGGATGGTTTGAAATCGAAGGTCAGAAACCAACTTTTTGAGCCAAGTACTTTGCGAAATGCCAATCAAAAATGTTGGCGTGGTATCTGCGAAATAGATTTGCCCGAAAAATATCATCACGAATTAAATGAGGCTTGGGGCAAAGGAAAACGTTTTGGTTTTGTGAAAATTAGTGATAAAAAAGTGTATTGGTATGCGTTGGAAAATGCCAAAAATACAGAATTAGTACAGATAAATTTATCCGAAAATTTTAAAGAATTTCATGCAGATATTCTAAAAATAATAGCGGCAACTCCCAAAGAAAAAATCATTGCCAGCGATATTATAGACCTAAGTCCTATTGACCAATGGCAGCGCGAAAATGTATGTCTGATTGGTGATGCGGCGCACGCTACTACCCCAAATTTGGGGCAGGGAGCTTGTCAAGCTGTCGAAGATGCGTATGTGTTGGGCAAATTATTGGACAGCGGAATTGCTCTTGAAAATGCCTTTAAAGAATATGAAAATATGCGAAGAAAAAAGGCACATGCCATCGTCAAGACGAGTTGGGCAATCGGGAAAATGGCGCATTGGGAAAATGATTTTGGGATTTGGTTTAGAAATTTTGCGATGAAAAACACGCCTAAATTCCTGAACAAAAAACAGTTGGATATGATTTTTAAAATAGATTAATCAAGATGAAACTTTACAAAATTGGCTCTGTGGCTTTTATCGTTTTGGGTGCGTTGCATTTGGTGGCACATTTTGCAGGAAATGCCAACCCAAGCTCCGAAATATTGGCGGTGCTCCGGCAAATGAAAAATCTTAAAATTGAGCTTTTGGGCACACATGATTTCTTGAAATTTCATAACGGTTTCAGTATTATGATGGGTTTTTTACTCTCGGTTTTTGGTTTTCAAAATCTTATGATTGCCGATGTGGTTACCAAAAAATTGTTGATTTCGAGTATTGTAATCACCATTATATTATTGTTGTTGTCAATGCTATATTTTCATCTTTTAGCAACGGCATTTTTTGCCATTTCCCTAATCTGCTATTTGATTTTTTATAAACAAATTTCCTAAACAATTACGCTCTAATGACAACAAAAAACCCGTTCAAGTATATCTGAACGGGTTTTTGTTTTATATTTTGTACGATTGATTATTCCGCATCAGTGGCATGACCTTTCGCGCCATAATAGGCAATGTAAAGGTAGCACAACACAGGCAAGAAAAACGCAAAACGAATACCGATAGAGTCGGCAAAGAAACCTTGCAACAATGGCACAATCGCACCGCCCACGATGGCCGTACACAAAATGCCAGAGCCTTGGTCGGTGTATTTGCCTAAGCCTTTGAGAGCCAAAGTAAAGATGGTAGGGAACATGAGCGAGTTCATCAAGCCTACTGCCAAAATAGTGTAAGCCGACAAAGTGCCGCCCAAAATCATCGTAGCAATTACCAAGCCAGCCGCAGTCAACGCATTGAATGTGAGAACTTTAGCAGGGTTAATGCGTGTGAGCACATAAGAGGCCAAAAAACGGCCAACCATCGCGCCACCCCAATAGTATGATACCCAGTGACCCGCTTCGTGTTCTTTCAAGCCCATTACTTCGGGTTGTCCCAAATAATTCACCAAAAAACTACCGATAGCCACTTCCGCACCCACATAAGTAAAGATGCCAACCGCACCCAAAACAAGGTGTTTGTAGCTCCACGCGCTGCTGTGCTTGCTGTCTTGTTGGCCCGTTTCTACGTCTGCACCCGTAATTTGTGGCAATTTCATTAAGCCCATAATCACGGCAATCACAATAAACACACCCGCCAACGCCAAATAGGTATTTTGCAAAGTAGAGATATTGATAGAAGCAATAAAGCTGTTATAAGCTTCTTGTTGGCTGCTGTTGAGCTTCGTAAAATCCGAAATGCCGTTGAGTATTTCGGGTGTAGCTGGCAGGCTTTTGAGTACCAATGTAGCACCAACCACAGGTGCAATGGTAGTAGCCAAAGAGTTGAACGCTTGCGTAAGCGTCAGGCGGCTCGAAGCCGTTTCAGGCGAGCCAAGCACAGCAACATACGGATTACCAGCTGTTTGCAAAAGCGTAATGCCTGTGGCTAAAATAAATAAGGCTACCAAAAACAGGGCATAAACGCGCATCGCTGCCGCAGGATAAAATAAAAAGCAACCCAAACTGGCCACTAAGAAACCGATAATCATGGCTTTTTTGTAGCCAAGTTTTTCGGCGATTTTGCCCGACGGAATGGACATAAAGAAATACGCCCCAAAGAAACACGTATTAATGAGCATTACTTCCGTGTAGTTGAGGCCGAAAAGGATTTTCAAATACGGAATCAGAATGTCGTTGAAGCACGTGATAAAACCCATCATGAAAAACAGGGTAATCAGCGAAGAAAGGGCAGGGGTGTAATTTGCTTGTGGGTCGTGTGCGGTCGCTTGTGCCGCTCCGCCCGATGGTGCAGAAATTGCCATTGGTCAGATGATGTTGGATAAATAGTTTAACAATTGTTTTATAATGGTTTTATTGCCTTCTATATTATATGGCTATAAATGAAGCCTGCAAAATATTCATTTCCCCGCACAAACAAAAAAAGTTTTTTTGCTATAATCTATTATGTTAAGTATAACCGCTTGTTTATCAAGTTGTATTATTTAATATAATAGCGATACTATTCTTGAAAATAGGATAAATATCGATGCTTCAATCGTAGTATTTTGCAAAACATAGCATTTTTTTTGGCCTTTACCATGGAATATTTTTTTGCGAATTAACCAATGTATTTATGTAGTTTTTAATAGTATTAAATGTCTGTATATCAGTGTTTTGTGTGTGTTGATTGTTTTTGTAAAAGACTTACACGGTTATTTTTTTTTAATAAAAAGCCTTTTATAAAATTTTACCAAAAGCTTTTTTTTTGAATTTTTATTTGGCAAAATCAAATTAACCCATAATTTTGGATAAACAAAAACAGATGTACCACGCTAATTTGATTGTAATTTGAGAGAGGAATACTTGAAATGGTACTCGCCTGCTATTGGGCGAGAAACTGAAATGTTAGTTTTTGGACATGGAGGCTACCCTGTTATTGTGTTCCCGACATCAATGGGACGCTATTATCAGAATAAAGACTTCAAACTCATAGAGTCCGTACAGTGGTTCGTCGATACAGGACGTGTCAAAATCTATTGCCCTGATAGTATAGATACAGACAGTTGGTATAACAAAGCGATTCACCCTGCCCACCGAGCATATAATCACACACATTATGACCGCATGATTTTGGAGGAAGTCGTGTCGCGGGCGCAAAATGAAACGGGCTACCATAAAGTAGCAGTTGCGGGTTGTAGTTTCGGGGCGTATCATGCAACTAATTTTGGGTTTAGACATCCTGAAATGGTTGGCTATATTTTCAATATGGGCGGCGCATTTGATATCAAAATGCAGCTTGACGGTTACTATGACGACACTTGTTATTATAATAATCCCCCTGATTTTGTTCTAGGCTTGCAAAACCCCGCCATTTATGAGATGGGTGTAGTGTTTGGTGTGGGCGAACATGATTTTTGTTTGCAAGCCAATATTCAGATGTCCGAAATTCTGAATCGTAAGGGCTTGAATAATTGGCTGGATATTCGCAAAGGCGGCAATCATGATTGGCCTGTTTGGCGAGAGATGTTCCCTGATTATTTGGCGCAAATCCAATCTTAAAACTAATCCTAAAAGAAGTTTAGCTAAGGTATTCCTAAATTTATGGTAATCCAATGTATGATGAATAATGCATTGGGGTGGTATAACTTTTAACTTTCTATTGATTTTATGAAAAAAATTGGCATTTTGTTTGGGCAAGAAAGTACTTTCCCGCAGGCCTTTGTGGAGAGGGTGAACGAGAAACAAGAAAAAGGAATTGTGGCCGAAGCTGTACACATTAGCCGTGTAATTCAGGGCGAAGTATCGGACTATGCTGTAATTATTGACCGTATCTCGCAAGATGTACCTTTTTACAGGGGTTTCTTGAAAAATGCAGCCATTGGCGGCACAGCCGTCATTAACAACCCGTTTTGGTGGAGTGCCGACGAGAAATTCTTTAACAATGCATTGGCTCTGAAAGTAGGCGTACCTGTGCCGCGCACGGTGCTTCTACCATCTAACCAACATCCGCCAGATACGAATGGCAACTCTTTCCGCAACTTGGCGTTTCCCTTGGATTGGGAAGGTATTTTCAACTACGTTGGTTTCCCTGCCTATTTCAAACCGTTTGCGGGTGGCGGCTGGAAAAACGTGTACAAACTCAACGACATGGACGAGTTTTTCAAAGCCTACAACGAAACTGGCCAGTTGGTCATGATGCTACAAGAAGAAGTAGTGTTTGATGATTATTTCCGTTGCTATTGCATCGGTGGTAAAGACGTACACATTATGCAATATGAGCCGCGCAACCCGCATCATTTACGTTATGTAGTCGAAAAAGGCCCAGCGGAAAAGAAATTGTTGGATTTGGTGCGCGATTATGTGCTAAAACTAAACGTTGGTTTGGGTTACGATTTCAACACCGTAGAATTTGCGGTTCGTGATGGCGTGCCTTTGGCTATTGATTTCTGTAATCCTGCCCCTGATGCTGATGTAAATTCGGTAGGGCAAGAAAACTTTGAATGGATTGTGGAGGCTGCCTCTAATTTGGCCATTCGCCGCGCTAAAGAACACAAACCAGGCCAAATGAACCTTACTTGGGGCACATTTGTGGGTCAGGCTGTGGCAGGTGCAGCGATTACGGATACGTTGGCTAGTGCTGCTATTCCTAAAAAAGCACCCGCTAAGAAAGTGGCCAAAGTCCCCGCAGAAAAGTAATTGATCATTGAAAAAATAGCATGTTTATTGAGGCGTTTGTTTAACCTGCGCCTCAATATTATCCCTGATAAAGAACCTGTTAAGTACGCCAACATTCCTCACCAATTCCCGTCTTTGTTATTGTAATAGTTTATCATTTTAAACAAAAACACCATTGTATTTCGTATGGCAGAATTTACTTTAGGTATAGAAGAAGAATTTCAGGTAATAGACCCTCAAACGCGTGAGCTTCGCTCGCACATGCAACAGATTGTGGAAGGTGGGAAAATATTACTCAAGGAGCAGGTAAAAGCCGAAATGCACCAGTCGGTGGTAGAAGTAGGGACTAATATTTGCAAAAATATAGAAGAAGCACGCCGTGAAGTAACATATTTGCGTCGCATTATTGCAGAGCAAGCGGCCAACAATGGTTTGTTGATTGCGGCGGCTGGTACGCACCCGTTTTCGCTTTGGCAAAATCAGTTGATTACAGAACATCCTCGTTATGAGGAAATTGTGAATGAGTTGCAAGATGCGGCTCGCGCCAACTTGATTTTTGGTTTGCACGTACATGTAGGCATCGAAAGCCGCGAAGTTGGTGTGCAGATAATGAATGCAGTGCGTTATTTCTTGCCGCATATTTTCGCTCTTTCTACCAACTCTCCGTTCTGGGAAGGTCGTAATACAGGATTTAAGTCGTTCAGAACCAAAGTGTTTGATAAATTCCCGCGTACAGGCATTCCTGATTTCTTTGCCAGTGCTGGAGAATACGATAATTATATTAAATTGCTTATCAAAACGGGTTGTATAGACAATGGCAAAAAGATCTGGTGGGATATTCGTTTGCATCCGTTCTTTGAAACCATTGAGTTCCGTATCTGCGATGTGCCGATGTTGGTGGACGAAACCATCGCGTTAGCAGCACTGATGCAGGCATTGGTAGCCAAAATTTATAAATTGATGAAGGCTAATTTGAATTTTAGACTTTATCGCCGTGCGCTTATTAACGAAAATAAATGGCGTGCTGCTCGTTATGGTATTGAGGGCAAGCTCATTGATTTCGGTAAGCAAGAGGAAGTAGATTGCAAAGCCCTTATACAAGAGCTTCTTGATTTTGTGGACGATGTAGTGGACGAATTAGGAAGCCGCCATGAGTTGGAGTATATTCAACAAATGGTAAAACAAGGCACTGGTGCAGATCGCCAACTGGCTGTCTATAATGCTACTGGAGGCGATTTGCGCCGCGTAGTGGACTACATTGTCGAGCAGACGAATGTAGGTCTTAATAGTTATGCTTATTAGTTAAAACAGTAAATAGAAGTGGTTGCCATTAAAAGTAACCGCTTATCCCAAACAACTACACACAACTTAATATTTTCTATCTTTGTAGGAATGTTAAGGCTTTACATCCCTTATAATCAATTTCTTAAAGATTAAACCCCCAATTGCCATGCACACAATTAACCTTAAAAACACGGATAAACAAGTTGTTATATCCGACGACGCGCACAAAATGATTATGGAAAGCGATTACCTCAAATCCATTGATTTCTTGGCGCAACTTAGACTCCACTCGAACGGGTATGCTTTCTATCAGAAAAATTACCCAAACAAGGAGACGGGCATTTATCGCAACGAAACGATTTACTTGCATAAGTACATCGCCGAACAGCTGATTGAACGACCTCAATCCGACAGAACGCTGTATGTCATGTTCAAAAACGGAAACCGTTTGGACTGTCGCACGGAAAATCTTGAATGGGCACCCCGTTCACAGATTACTCGTAACACTCGTAAAACCACCAGTAAGGCAGGCTTCAGAGGCGTTTACCGCGATGGCGTGAATTATCGTGCCACGATTTATGACAAGGGAACGCGCTATGAATTGGGCTTTTTTAAGACCGCTGAAGAAGCGGCAGAAGCCTACAAACAGAAGTCTATTGAGCTCTTTGGCTCAGTAAGACATTAGGAGAAATGTATCATTGAACGTAACCGAAAGGCTTGTAGGGAAAAAAACTTACAAGCCTTTTATTTTCAGAACATTGTCTCGTACATTTGTTATTCTATTCAAAATTAAAATACTATGAGCAAGTCGGTTCCCGTAAAAGTAGCAATCCTAGACCTTTACAATAACATACCCAATCAGGGCATGAGAGGCATTCAGGAAATCCTGACCGCATTTGGACGCACGCTTCCGCAAGGCCTTGAATATAAGGTATATGAAACACGCTACAGAGATGAAGTTCCTTCTTTAGATTATGATGTTTTTATCTCGACAGGAGGGCCTGGTAGTCCTTACGATGGTGAAGGTTTGGCTTGGGAACACGATTATTTTAATTGGTTAGAAAATCTTTGGAATTTTAACGAACGCAATCGCGACGTAAAAAAACACGCTTTTTTTATTTGCCATTCCTTTCAAATGGTTTGCCGTTATTTTCAGATGGCAGAAGTAACCAAACGCCGTTCCACTTCGTTCGGGATTTTTCCGACACACAAAACGGAGGCGGGCGAAAAAGATATTTTATTCCGCAACTTGCCTGAGCCTTTTTATGTGGCTGATTTTAGAGATTGGCAAGCCGTACAGCCCAACCAAGCTCGTTTGGACGAGTTGGGGGCATCGGTGCTTTGTTTGGAAAAAATACGCCCACATGTCGAGTACGAACGCGCTGTCATGGCTATTCGTATGTCTGACGAGATGGTGGCTACGCAGTTTCACCCAGAAGCCGACCCCAAAGGGATGAGCGTACACTTTAGCCACCCAGAAAAGCAAATGCAAGTGATTATTGACCACGGTCAAGAAAAATATAACGATATGATTGAGCATTTGAGTACGGCAGATCGTATTCCGCTCACACATGAAACTATTTTACCCACGTTTTTGGCCGAAGCTACGCGCAAAAAACAAATGATTGAAGCATAGTAATCAGTGATTTATATAGAAAAAGCCCACCTTAAAAGTGGGCTTTTGTGTTTTTACCAAGTAATTAAATAGGTACAGCTATCTGCGTTATTTAGTCTGGTGGGTTTGGAGGTATCCAAAGACACTTCGTAGCGAATAGACTCTAATGGCTTGAATTTGCGAAGCATGGCCATGATAATCCCTCTATCAAATTCGGATGGATACGGATTTTTGCATTCCATTACGGCCGTTTTTTTCTCCTTATCAAACGAAATAAGTTTGTAATACCCTATTTCACCACCTCTATGATTCATTTTATAGGCTACGTCAATGGCTTGTAGTGCTTTTTCCAAATTATCTATTTGCGGCGGAAATTGCGCGTTTTCAGGAATGGCTTTTCCTATATTAAATAAGGTGCTTTGGCCAATGGTATCGTGTATTTCTTTGAAAGCATCAAGCCATTTGTCTTGCGGATACCATTGGTTGTCTTGTGGATTTATAATTCCGTGTCTTTCTAAAATTGCAATTCTGTAATCTCGTCCCATTGGAATTGCGTCAATGATAGAACGTGCTGTTTGCCCATTAACTTCGACGTTGGGGGCAAAAGGTACAAATTGTGCCATAAATTTTGCTTGTGCGTTATTTGTTGGAGAAAAAGGAGTAATTAAGTGTGCTTTTTTTGTACAAATAAAATAAACATAAAATCTATTTTTTGTTTATTTTGACATAGAAACATACTTGTATTATGTTAGAAAAGTGCTGTGTTATTTTTTGTTTATAATTTTATTTTTATGTAATGTATTGAATTTTAGTGTGTTGTGTGTTTGGAGGTAGGATAAAACCTACATTGATTCTTAATCGTAAAAGGATGATATATTTCCCTGATATATTTTTTATAAGCATTTTAATTTTGACCTATCTTTGCATTCTATGGAAAAACGCTGGGTACTCGCTCCAAAACCAAATCCCGAACAAGTCGATTCGCTTGCTTCGGTGGTGAATATCAATACTTCTTTGGCTGCTTTGCTGGTGCAAAGAGGCATTACGGATTTTGATCAAGCAAAGGCATTTTTTAGGCCAGAACTCACGCATCTACATTCGCCTTTCCTGATGCAAGACATGGAAAAGGCCGTTATTAGAGTTATTGAAGCCATTGATAATCAGCAGAAAATATTAATTTTTGGCGATTATGACGTAGATGGCACTACGGCGGTTTCGTTGGTGTATAGCTTTCTGCAAGAAATTTATCCTAATAATATAGATTATTATATTCCAGACCGCTATACGGAAGGTTATGGCGTGTCGTATCGGGCCATTGACTGGGCAGCCGACAACGGTTTTTCGTTGATTATTGCGCTGGATTGTGGCGTAAAATCGGTGGCGCACGTGGATTATGCCAACCAAAAAGGCGTTGATTTTATTATTTGCGACCACCATTTGCCCGACACGGTTTTGCCTGCGGCGGTGGCCGTACTTGACCCAAAACGCGCAGATTGTCAGTATCCTTACAAAGAACTTTCGGGTTGTGGCGTGGGCTTTAAACTGATGCAGGCCTTTTGCGAAAGAAAAAATATTGAGCCAGAACGTTTGTATCCGTATTTGGATTTGGTGGTGGTCAGTATCGCCTCCGACATTGTGCCGATTACGGGCGAAAATCGCGTGTTAGCATTTTGGGGTTTGAAGCAAGTTTGTACTGCGCCGCGCGTGGGTTTGAAGGCGTTACTGGACGTGGCGGGTTTTAGCCCTTCGGAAATGACAGGTCGTTATGATTTGCAAATCAGTCATTTAGTGTTTGGCGTGGGGCCGCGCATCAATGCCGCAGGGCGCATTGCACACGCAAAGGCTGCCGTAGAACTTTTGTTGGAAAAAGACGAGACAAAAGCCGCCGAATGTGCCAAAAACATCAATTTGCGCAACGACGAACGCCGCGATTTTGATAGCAATATTACACAAGAAGCTCTCGAAATGATAGAAACAGACCCGTTTTTGCAAAAGTCCAAGTCGTCGGTGCTGTTCAGACCAGACTGGCACAAAGGCGTGGTGGGTATCGTGGCTTCGCGGTGCATCGAAAAATACTATCGGCCAACCATTATCCTGACAGAATCCAACAACAAGGCCACAGGCTCGGCGCGTTCGGTGGAAGGTTTTGATGTGTACGAGGCGATTTCGGCTTGTGCCGACCTGCTCGAACAATACGGAGGTCACACGCATGCCGCTGGCCTTACGATGCCTTTGCAGAATGTGGAGAAATTCCGACAACGTTTTGAGCAAGAAGTAACAGCCCGCATTACGGAAGCGCAACTTGTGCCACAAATTGAAATTGATGGCGTGCTGATGCTCAATCAGATAACGCAGAAATTTTATAATATTATCAAACAAATGTCGCCTTTTGGGCCTGCTAATATGCAGCCAGTTTTTATGTCCGAGAATGTTACGGATACGGGTTATTCGCGCGTGTTGGAAGGCAAAAATGGCAAATACGAACACCTGAAAATATCCATTCGGCAAGCCGATGGCACGACGGCCAACGGCATCGCTTTTGGAATGGCCGAATTTTATCCCAAAATTGCAGAAGGAAAGCCCTTTAAGTTGTGTTATACAATTGAGGAAAATAATTTTAGGGGCAATATTTCGTTGCAACTTATGGTAAAAGACATTCAATTTTAATACTTAAAATACAAAATGAAATCTCACCTTAAACATGTGTTGTTTCTGCTTTTGAGCGGTTTGGCTCAGCAGGTTTTTGCGCAAAATGATATTTACTATACGCCGCCGCCCAAGCCGACCGCGCCGCCTGTTCAGCAAGAACCCGTTAAAACACAAGACGAATACCGCCCCACCACACAAAAAAGCAATGCTTTTGGAGAACATAAAACCAAAGTTTATTTGGGGTCTGTTCTGGGCGTTGGTTCGTATTCGATGAGCATAGACCCTGCGCCAAGTGGCGTTACTTATAAAAATTTTGGGTCGTTTCGAGGAGGGGCTAATCTTTTTATTAAAAGAGATGGCAATCGTTTCAGCTATCAAGTAGGTTTGCTTTTTAACAACAAAAAATCGGGTTTTGAATATAATTATCACAATCAAGCTGATTCGGTAGTTTCAGATAAATATGATTTCTATTATGTGGGTGTTCCCTTGATGCTTTCGTATTCGTTGGTGGACACGCGCAGTTTCAATTTATATTTGTCGGCGGGTCTGGAATACAATATCTTAGCATCAGCGAAAGAAAAAGTAACACCCAGTTGGGACAAAGATGATGTAACGTATGTTTATGACATTAAGAAAACAACCAAATCATCGGAATTGGCGTTTATTTATAGCTTGGGAGCAGATGCTCGCCTGACCGACAAACTGAGTTGGGTCGCAAGCGTCAATCTTATCAATGGAGCAAGCAACATCAATAACGGTTTTTTCCAATACGTCGGAGGAGCCACGCCCAATATCTCTAACAGTGGTTTTAATATAAGCACAGGTTTGCTTTTTAGAATCTACTAAAAAATTGGAACGGGATTTGCTAAGATTCTTATAACACAATTACTAAATTTCTGATTTTATGAAAAGAATAACGATGGCCGCCGCTTTGCTTGTTACAAGTGCCGCCGCCACCCAAGCGCAAAAAATTGACTTTAATAAAATAAAAGATAAAGCAACGGAAGTAATTAAGGGAACTTCTACTAGTGGAAGTAGCACCACTACAACAACTACTACTACCACCAGTACGAGTACGGCAAGTTCCGTATTGGGGTCTGTGTTTAGTATTGGTAGTTTGTCCGAATCAGATGTGGCTAGTGCCTTGAAAGAAGCCTTAAAAGTGGGTTCTAAAAATGCTTCTTCACAGTTGAGTTTGACCGACGGGTTTAACAAAAACTTGAATGTACGCATTCCGTTTCCTGAAGACGCGCAACGCGTAGCGACCAAATTGCGCAAGATGGGTTTGGGTAAAAAAGTAGATGAGTTTGAAACGACCCTGAACCGTGCCGCCGAAAAGGCCGTTCCGCAAGCAGTGGACATTTTCGGAAATGCCATTACGTCGATGAGTATTACCGATGCCAAAAATATTTTGCAAGGCTCCAACGATGCCGCTACGCAATATTTGCAAGGCAAAACCACCGACCAATTGTACACGGCTTTTTATCCGTACATTAGCCAAACGCTCAAAAGCACTGGCGCAACGTCTAAGTGGACAGACATTACCAAATTGTACAACAAAATACCGGGGGTGAAGAAAGTAGAAACCGATTTGGGCAAATACACCACCAACAAAGCCCTGAAAGGCATGTTTACGGTGGTAGCAGGCGAGGAGTTGAAAATCCGCCAAGACCCACAAGCCCGCGTAACCGATTTGTTACAAAAGGTTTTTGGTGCCAAAAAATAGCCTCAAATTTAGCTAATCTATATTTCCACAAATCAAATATCCGCCTTTTTGCCGCTGTGCAGAAGGGCGGATTTTTTATGCTTTTACTGCTGTGCAATAGCAACTTTGTTTTGTGTACGGTAGTCGCGCGGAGAATAGCCCAATTGCTTTTTGAAAAATTTATTCAAATGGCTTTCGTCCGTAAAATTAAACTCTTGCACGATTTCGCTAATCCGTTTGTCGCTGTGTTTGAGGCGATGCTCAATGAGTTTGGTGCGATAATGATTAATGTATTCCTGCATGGTTTCGCCCGTATGCGCTTTAAAATAACGGCCTAAATAATGATTCGACAAATTAAATTGTTGGCTCAAATGGCTTGCTTTTAGCTTGTCGGGTGTGTAAATATTGGTTTGGATATAATGCAGAATATCAATGGCTTTTTGTTCGGTTTGCTCGGATACGTCCAGCCGCTGAAACATCGAAATATTGCGTACCACCACCACAATTAAGGTATTGATAAGATGTTCTATGAGTTCGCGGTTGTACATCTTGGCATTTTCTTGCTCGCGCACGATGGCCTCCACAATGGGCTTAACCAAAGCCTTATCAGGCTGATTTTTCAGAATACAACTGGGTTGATGATTGGCATTTTGCAAAATAAATTCCAGATGCCTAATTCCTTCCAAAGACAAGCCGCCTTCTTTTAGATAAATATTATTAAACCGTAAATAAAAGAAAGTTGTAGGTGCTTGAATATCAAAGGAGTGAATGTCTTCGGGCGTAATGAGAAACAAATGTCCCGCATGATAATTAAACGCATTTTTGTTGATATGATGCAGGCCTGTTCCTTCTATAATATAAATTAACTCAAAAAAATGATGTTGATGCTCGGCTTGGGGACATTGGTCGAGTCGGCGCACCACCACCGAAAAGGCTTCGTGTAAAGTTTCTTTTGTCATGGTTCAAATGTACTTAATAATAGCAAAACTATACAAGTATTATTTGTTTATGTGGGTATAATTTTGCTGAAAAATAAATCATTTGCAAACTTTATTAAAATCAGAAAAAACATGAACACGACAAGTTATTTATTGTTACGCTTGGCCATTGCGATAAGTATGTTCGGGCACGGTTTGGTACGCATGCCCAAACTTCAGGGTTTTAGCGACTGGATGACCAAAAGTTTTGAGTCGTCCATGCTGCCGCAAACGTTGGTAAGGCCGTTTAGTTACGCCTTGCCTGTAGCGGAATTGTTGGTGGGGCTTTTGCTGCTTTTGGGATTGTTTACGCGCCAAAGTTTGTTGGTGGGCGGCTTGGTGATGCTGGCTTTGTTGTTGGGTACTACGCTGATAGAAAACTGGGAAGCGATTCCTTCGCAGCTTCTGCACGTGGTGTTTTTCGCGGTGTTGCTGCATTTTATCGAAAGCAACAGTTACGCGTTGGATTCTTTCTTTACCCAAAAATAATTCTTATCGCCATGAAATCCAGAAGAACATTTCTCAAAAATACGGGTTTGGCAGGAATGGCCGTTGCCGCTGCACCGTTTGCTACCTCGGCACAAACTATTTTTCCCGAAAACCAAACCGAAATTGCGCCACCTGCTGCCCATTGGCCAGATGGTTCTAAGTTGATTGTGTCGGTTTCTATGCAATTTGAGGCGGGTGGCCAGCCTACGAACGCCGAAAGTCCATTTCCGCGCAACTTGGAACAAGGCTTTGTGGATTTGCCTGCGGCTACGTGGTATGAGTACGGTTATAAAGAGGGCATTCCGCGTATGCTAGACACTTGGGACGAGTTGGGCATTAAGGTAACTTCGCACATGGTGGGGGCTGCTGTGCTCAAAAATCCCGCATTAGCGAAGGAAATCGTTCGGCGCGGCCACGAAGCCGCCGCACACGGCATGAACTGGAGCAGCCAATACAACATGAGTTACGAGCAAGAAAAGAAATTTATTGCCGATGGCGTGGAGGCAGTGCAAAGTGTTACGGGTTTTCGGCCTGTGGGTTATAACGCGAATTGGTTGCGCAGGGGTACGAATACGCTCAAAATTTTGCAAGAATTGGGTTTTACCTACCACATAGACGATTTGAGTAGAGACGAACCGTTTGTAATTCAGGTCAATAACAAAGATTTTGCGGTTGTGCCTTATACGCTGCGCTGCAATGATATTGTGTTGATTGAAGGCAAAAATTTTTCGCCGGAACAGTTTGCCAACCAAGTAAAAATGGAGTTTGACCAACTCTACAAGGAAAGTGCGACGCGCCGCCGCCAGTTGTCTATTAGTTTTCACGACCGCATCGGCGGCACGCCTCAAATGGCGAAAGTTGCCCGCGACATTATAACTTATATTCAGACACATAAAGGCGTGAATTTCAAGCGAAAAGACGAAATCGCTGCCATGATTCTGAAAGATAAAACGGCCATTCGGGAATGATTTTTTATGGCAAAACACAGTCTTTTTTAAGGCTGTGTTTTGTTTTTGTTGGCTAAAATCTTGCGTTTGGTAGAATTTAATTTTTCAGATAAAAAATAAACTTTAAAAATATTTGCAGATATTCTTAGTGTTTCGGATTTTGCACAGAGTGATAAGACATTTCTATTTTTAGGCTATAAAATAAAAAATAATATGAGTTGTTTGGTTGATATTGTTGTAAATCAAGTAAATGAAAGTTCGAGTAAAACCGACTGGACTCAAATAATAATAGGTGTGGGAACTATGATTATTACTTTACTAACATTTTGGCTGGCGCGGAAAGTCAATCAAGAGTTGCTTAACAACCATTTAAAAGTAAAACAAGTAGAAAAAATGTCTGAACTTGTAGAACTTCTTAATTCATCAAAAATTAAATTGGCTTTTATTAAGTATAATAATAATCTTAATAAGGGGTCAGCTGCTGAAGATGATCCTATTTTGTACAATATCTTTGAAATAGCAGACCTCTTGCATTATGAAAAAAAGGAGAAAGCTTTATAGCAAATTTAATCCACCCAGAATACGATAATGCTCCTATTTATATTTCATCAAATACAGAACAAATTATTGTAGGTATTAAATCTTTTATAGACAATCCCTTTATACCCAAAAACATAGCAGACCATTTGCTTAACTTTTTTATACAAGCATCGAAGGAGATTGACATAAATGACCTGACAGGCTCGGCGGTGCTTATGGGTGAAACAATATCTGGTTTTGACGTTAAAAAACCGTACTGTTTTACATTTGATACTTGGCTGGATTTTAAAACAAATTCTTATAATTTAAAAGAAAAATTGAGTAAGTGGTTTACTCAAAATGGAATAGATGATTTTAACTTAAGAGTTGATTATAAGAATATTAAAAGATAAAAATACGCTAAATCCGTACCGCAATGCCGTTTTGTTGCAAATAATGTTTTAGGTCGGGTATGGTCATTTCGCCAAAGTGAAAAATACCTGCGGCCAGTGCAGCATCGGCGCAACCTTCCTCAAAAACCGACTTAAAATGTGCCATCGTACCCGCACCGCCAGAGGCAATCACGGGGATAGAAACGCTTTGCGCCACCGTGCGTGTCAGAGCGTCAGCAAAGCCCGCTTTCGTGCCGTCGGAGTCCATAGACGTAAGCAAAATTTCGCCTGCGCCGCGCTCGGTTACTTCCCGCGCCCAAGCCAGCGTTTGCAGTTGTGTAGGCGTGCGGCCTCCGTGCGTGTGTACGATGTTTTCTCCGTTTACGTGGCGCGTATCAATAGCCACTACGACGCATTGGCTGCCAAACTCAGCGGCTAACTCATTGATAAGCGAAGGGTTACGCACCGCCGACGAGTTGATAGAGATTTTGTCCGCGCCCGCGTTGAGCAGTGCCGATACGTCCGCCACCGACCCGATGCCGCCCCCAACCGTGAACGGAATATTGATGTGTCGGGCAACTTCTTGCACCAAATGCAGCAGTGTTTTGCGGTTTTCGACGGTGGCCGTAATATCCAAAAAAACCAGTTCGTCCGCGCCTTGTGCGGCATAAAATTGCGCCAATTCGACGGGGTTGCCCGCGCTGCGCAGGTTCTCGAAGTTAATACCCTTGACGGTCTGGCCGTCTTTGATGTCCAAGCAAGGAATAATACGTTTGGTCAGCATACACAAAATAAGTTTCTGGCCGCAAAACAAAGCATTTTTGGCAAACATTCGCCACCCAACCCCCAAAAAAGGCAGATTATCAGTATTTTGTTTGTAGTTTTTTGCCCAAAAATATATTTTTCTGCTGTCTAATTATTTTGTAGCAAACGCAATGAAATTATTTCTTCAAAAACACCAGCACACATTTGTTTTATTGGCTTTTATCGCGCTCAAATTTGGGTTGCACGGTATCATTATTAATCCGCTATATGAGTTGCATCGCGACGAATATTTGCACCTAAATCAAGGGCAACATTTGGCATGGGGTTATTTGTCTGTTCCGCCTGTTACTTCGTGGATTTCTTTGCTTATTTTGTGGCTTGGAAATTCGATATTTTGGGTTAAATTTTTTCCTGCACTTTTTGGCGCAATTACCCTGTTTTTTGTTTGGAAAATAACCGAAATATTGGGTGGAAATTTATTTGCTAAATCGTTGGCAGTGGTGGCCGTGTTGTTTTCTGCCCTCGTGCGCCTGAATATGCTGTTTCAGCCCAATTCTTTTGATACGATGGTCTGGACTTTCATGTTTTGGGTGCTGCTAAAATATATTGAAAATCAGGAAAATAAATGGCTTTATGTGTTTGCCGTAGCCGTTGCGCTGGGTTTTCTGAACAAATATAATGTGGTGTTTTTGGTGCTGGGTACTTTGGCGGCTTTGCTGCTTTCACCGTATCGTAACGTATTCATTAACAAACATTTTTATTTGGCTTTGCTGTTGGCTGCGCTGCTGGTTGCCCCGAATTTGTGGTGGCAATACACGAATCATTTTCCTGTACTTTATCACATGAAATTGCTCAAAGCGACACAACTGAAAAATGTAGAAACGGGCAATTTTCTTAAAGAACAAATGTTGTTTTTCTTTAATGCTATTTTTGTGCTATTAGCGGCAATTTACGCGCTTATTTTTTATAAGAATTTTGCTAAATATCGCTTGTTTTTGTTTGCTCTTGTGGCGGTATTAGGGCTTTATATTTATCTGAAAGGAAAAGGATATTATGCTATTGGTTTGTATCCTGCTTATATGGCTTTTGGGGCGGTATTTTTAGAAAATTTGATTAAAAATAATATAGTAAAAACGGTGCTTTTACTTGTGCCTTTGGTTATTTTTTCGTTTGGTTTTAAATATTTATTTCCTGTGGATTCGCCTGAGCAAGTGCAAAAAGAAGCCGCCGTTTACGACGATTTGGGGCTGACGCGCTGGGAAGATGGCAAATTGCACGCGCTGCCGCAGGATTACGCGGATATGTTGGGCTGGAAGGAGTTGGCGCAAAAAGTAGATGCCGCTTACGAGCAAATCGGCGACACGGCGCACACACTGGTATATTGCGACAATTACGGACAAGCTGGCGCGATTAACTACTATTCGCGGCACGCTGGCCACATCGGGGCGGTCTCTTTTTCAGCGGATTACCTCAATTGGTTTGATTTGAGCCGACCCGTCAAGCATATTGTAATGGTCAAAGATTTGGGCGATACGGATACAACTCGCTCCGACGAACGGCCTCTTTTTCAGGAAATTAAATACTATGGAAAGATAGAAAACCCTTTTGCACGGGAGCAAGGTACACGGATTTATATTTTGAAAAATGCCCGCACAGACATCAACGCCATTTTGAAAAAAGAAATCGCGGAGGAATGGCAGCAAATTCACCAATAAATCAGCGTAACACTTTCCAACAAGCCGCCAAGCCTTCGGCGGTTTGGAGTTTTAGCACATAAAGCCCTGCGGCTTGGCTGTTGTTTTGGGGTAAAATAAATCGGCTTTCGGCTTGGCTGCGCCACGAGTTTTCCCAAAGGGTTTGGCCTGTGAGCGTATGCAACGAAAGTTGTACCGTGCCCATGTCTTTGAGACAAAACAAAGATGTTTGGTTTTGTTCGAGCTGAAAATACGATTTAAGCTCAGCGCAATTACGCACGCTTGTAACGACGGGCAAAATCTTACGATTTGCAAATATCTGCCTGATAGCCAGAGAGTCAGCCCCGCCACGCAAAAGCGTATTGGCTTGCAAAAATAGGTTAGCTGCATCGCGCATTTGCAAACTCGGCGCGTAACTGAACATGGACGTAAGCAATAGTTTTTCGGAAGCATCGCGGCCAATCAGCGCACGAATGAGCATGAGCGGACTACTCCAAATTTCGGCATCGGCATATTTTTGGCCTACGCGCTGCGAATAAGTGCGCGTGCCGCTTACCGACCGCCCCGCCCAAAATTCGTTGTGCCCGTCCCAATTGAATACCTCGCCAGTTCCGAAACTGCTCACCGAAGCCGAATAAGAAGCGGCCATAAAATCGGCGTTGGCTTCTTCGATGGTTTGGCGTTCGGTGCCCGTGTTGGTGTTGGGGGCGGCATCGCGGCTTACGGCGTGCGTGTATTCGTGCCAAATATTGTCGGCATCTTCGGCATCGTCCACGCCACCTTCCCCAAAATACAGCGCGTCCGAAAATCCCGAATACATGGACTGGTCTGCGCCGTTCAGGGCGTTAGCATCTACTTTTATGGGTCTGTTTACCAGATTGTTAAACCCCAACTCTTGCACGTGCATTTGGTACTGATTCACGTGATAATAAGCGTTTACTTGCTCAAAATTGTCGTTGCTCCGCGTGTAAACGAAGTCGGGCGTAAGCGAAAAACACACAGGTTTTTCGGGCGCATCAAATTCTTTTATTTTACAAAACGGACTGGCCAACAGAAAACTATCATTTCGGTACAAAACTTTAGCCGAAACCATCATGCGTTGGGCGGTGAGTTCGGGACAATCTGCGTCGTTGTTGTCTTTGTACGGCGTGCCGTAACTTACTTGTGCCGTACAAAGTGGGTCGGGTCTGAAAATAGCCAGCGTAACCGTAGAATCTTTGGTCGGGTGAGGCGGGTCGGCGGTAATGTGTTGGGCGTGTTTTTTTTCGTGCAAAGAAACAAGATCTATGATTTGGCCTTTGTTGTTCAGAAGCACTTCGGCAGCCTCTATTTCGCTGCTCAGGCTTCCGTACCGCAACCAAAGCCCTGAAACCAACGCATTGTTATCCCAGTACAGCATTTTTTGGGTTTCAAAATCAATGGGTTGGCTGCATTTGGCCTGCTGCGCGGCGATGTAGCGGCGGGCAAGATTGGTGTCTATTTCTTCCTGAATAATATTGGCGTTGCTGATGGCTTGGCATTGGCGCATTACGGACAAAATTTGCCCCGAATGGCTAATATTTATCTTGATAAATTGCTGATAAATAGGAGTTTGTGCCGCCAGTTGTTGCCAAGTGTAATGCTGCCCGATGGGGCTATTTTTTACGTTTGTCAAAACAAATTGGCCGTATTGCGTGGCGGGGTATTGTTTGGCTAAAAAAGTCTGTACCGTTTGGCGGCTGGTGTCGGGTAGGGTAGAGGCTTGCGGAAAGTCAATGCAAAGGGGGCTTTCGGTGTTGTTTTGTCCGAAAGAAACCCAATGAAGACTTACCATGAAGCAAAAAACTATCCAACGCATTGATTTAGAGCTTTTCAGGGAGAAATAAAATGTTGTTTGAGGTCGGTCCAGCAAGGCGTTTGCGCATCGGTGCGGTTGTCTTGCCAACGGCTAATAGCCCATTCGCTGGAGCTGTTGCGGTGCATGGACAAAATACATTTACCCACAAAATGCGTGGCCGTGTAGCTGCTGTCTTGGTGATAAACGAACAAATTGTAGTTGGCGGTATATTCCAGCGAGTCAGCCGTCAGAAAATTAGTTTGTTCGTTGGAAAACGTGAATGCGTTTGCACCAGTCTGGACGGTTCGGGCTTTTAGGTTTTTGAGATATTCCAACTCCTCGACGGTCGTCCATGTCTGGAAAACGCCTGTATTGTTGCCCGACAAGTTGCGGTCTGGGCTGAAAATGAGGTATTTGTTAAGACAACGCTCGTAGTTGTTGAGGTTGAGTTCTAAAACCGATTTTTTAAAATTATCCAACAAAATAGATTGCTCCGTCGGGCTAATCCAAGAGGTAGCCGACGAAGGTTGTGCGGGTTCGCGCGTGTTGAAACAGGCCGCTAATCCGCACAAAATACTAATGTAAATGCCTGATTGTAAGAAGTTTATTTTCATAAACCTAAGAAAAGTTTTTCGGCTTTTGCTAAATCTTCGGGCGTGTCTATGCCGTGGCTGTCGTGCTCGGTGATGGCTACTTTTATTTTAAAACCATTTTCCAACCACCGCAATTGCTCAAGGCTTTCGGCTTGCTCCAAAGACGAGGGTTCGAGTTGTGTTATTTTGGCCAAAACGTCCGTGCGATACGCATAAATACCGATGTGTTTGTAAAAAGTATGGTGCTCAAGCCAGTGTTCGGGCGCAATGCCGCGCAAGTAGGGCAGCGTTTGGCGGCTGAAATAAATGGCTTCTTGTGCGCTGTTGAGCAACACTTTAGGTGTGTTTGGGTTGAAGAGGGTTTCCGCGTCGCTAATCTGTTTTACCAACGTGGCCAATTCGGGTTTATTGTCGAGGGCTTCGGCCAACAGGTCTATTTGTTCGGGCTGGATAAATGGCTCATCGCCTTGTATGTTAATGATGTAGTCGGCTTTGTATTCGCTATTGAAATAGGCTTCTTGACAACGGTCTGTACCGCTTTGGTGTTGCGGCGAAGTAAGCACGGCCACACCGCCGAAGCTCTCCACGTGTTCAAAAATGGTCGGGTGGTCGGTGGCTACGATTACTTTGTTTAGGGAATTGGCTTTGCAGGCTTGCTCGTACACGCGCTGAATCATCGAAATGCCGCCAATTTTGGCGAGGGCTTTGGCGGGAAAGCGCGTAGAAGCATAACGTGCGGGAATGATGCCTAATATGTTGGGTTCGGAATGTAACATTAGTGTTTTTGGGGTAAAGTAAAACGGTTTCGATAGCGTAAATGTATTTTTTTGCCCGTAAGCGATGCAAACAAAGGTACTAATATTTTTTGGGCGTTGGCTTTGGTTTGCGCTAAGATGTTGGCTTGCAGGGCAGAAGTCAAGATTTGTTTTTCGGCATGGCGATAAGCCTCGTCGATGAGTTGGGCTTCTTCCATGAATGCGTATTCGGTGTTATAAACCTTTGATTTCTGATGGTCTATTTTGTGATAACAGATTTCAGGTTCGGGCAAATACACGGTTACGTTGGCCGAGTCTGCGCTAATGTCGGTGCTGTCTATTTGGCTCAAATCCAAGCAGCCGACGGCCTCGCCACTCACTATCAGCAATACACGCGAGTTAGGCAACCATTGTTTTACTTGCTCATGCTCCACGATGTCGCGGAACTGATAGCGCACCAACTCCATTTTACCCAAATGCTCTACTTCGGTCAGGAGGATTTGGTGTGTGGTCCGGCGCGTGCTGGTGTCGGGTTGGCTTTTCTTCCAAAAATAAAAACTACTTATGCCCAAAATGACGCATAACACCCACGCAATCCATTGTTTTGGCTGTTTCATTGGCTAATTTTTTTGCCAAAAATAAGGGATTTTGTAGTAAATTTGTAGAGCAACCAATTAAGAGTCTAACACTTTAAAACCATATAAGTTATGACAATTCCGAAGGCAAACTATGTAGTTGATGCACAAGGTGAAAAAATGAGTTATCAGTCTGCTAAAAAGTTGGACGCAACGAAAAGTATAATTTAGTGTCCAGTTTTTTTACAGGTTAGAACAAAAGTCCTCCCCTTGGGGAGGATTTAGGAGGGGTCTTTGATATTTCGTTCCTGCGCATCATTTCCAAAAAAAACTTCTCTGTGGTTTGTGTCCTCACAGACCACTACCGTATATAAGATAACTCTTTTTGTAGAATGTGTTTGGGCAGATGTCACGCCTACGGCGTTCTTTTTTTTACAAACATTATCATTTCTATAAAGATGACAAGCCTGACGGCTTTTTGCGCGGCCTTCCCCGTGGTTTGTGTCCTCACAGACCCTTAACTGACTTCTGTTCAAGTCCTCCCCTTGGGGAGGATTTAGGAGGGGTCTTGGGAAAAACAAAGAGGGGTCTTGGGAAAAACAAAGAGGGGTCTTTGATATTTCGTTCTTCCCCATGGTTTGTGTCCTCACAGACCACTACCAAACATTGAAAATAAATCCGTTAGGATTGAAATATTGGTAGCTAAGCATGGTGATATTCATTTCTAACGCCGTAGGCGTGGCATCTTTCCGCCGTTTGATGTTAGAGTAGAAATGTACGGTTATGCGTATCTACTTTTTTTTGGTAAAATTGTGGGTTTAAAACCTGCTTTTTCATGAAACGAATTTTACTTCTTATTTCGCTTGCCTTCTTTTTGCTTGGTAAACCAAACGCGTGGGCGGCGCACGACAATCACCCCGACACCGTAAAAGTGGGTTGTTATATTATTAGCCTACACGATTTTGATTTCATAGAAGAGCAATACACGACGCGTTTTTGGCTTTGGATGTTGCACGACCACCCCATCGACAAGCCTTCGGACATGATAGAGCTGCCCGATGCCAAAGAATACAAGATTGATAATATGATGATGGACAGTTTGAACGGCAAAGGCTGGTTGCAACTCAAAATAAAGTCGGTGATGAAGCAGGCTTGGAACTTGCAAAATTTTCCTTTCGACGAGCAAACCCTCAAAATCAAGATAGAAAACCCCGAATTTATGGTACAAGACTTGATTTTTGTGCCCGACACGCTGGGTAAGTCATACGACCCCGCTTTGGAAGTGGACGGCTGGAAAATCAAGAGCTTTCATATAGACACAGGCCGCGCACATTATAACACCGCGTTCGGGGATAATACCCAACTCAAACCAGAATCCGATTACGCGCAGTTTGTCGTGAACATTACCATTAAGCGCGACGCGTGGGGCTTGTTCTTTAAGCTGTTTTTGGGAATGTATGTTGCCTTTGCCATTTCGTATGTGAGCTTTTTTATTGACCCAAGCCATGCCGAACCGCGTTTTGGCTTGCCTGTGGGCGGACTTTTTGCGGCAGTCGGTAACAAATACGTGATAGATAGTTATTTGCCCGAAACTTCTACGCTTACCATCGTGGACACGCTGCACGGACTTACGTTTGTGATGATATTCGTGATTATTGCGTTTTCGGCTTTGTCGTTGCGGCAGGACGATGACGGACAACAGAAACTTTCCAACGCCACCGACCGCCTCGTCGCGTGGATAGTGGGCGGCATTTATTTGGCCGTGAACGTGGTGTCTGTGCTAATGGCTTTGTAACTTTATACAATGAATCCCAAATCTTTATTCCCATGAAAAAAATAGGATATACAATGCTTGTCGCCTTGGTGTGCGTGGCGCAAATACCCAATAGTTGGGCTTTAGGGCAAAAGAAAACCCGCCGCCAAACAAAATCATTGACCCAAACCAAACCCCAAAAGCAAACGGCTGTTCGGCTCTCAGGTAATTTTGACAGTGCCAAAGGGCGTATGCACCCGCTGAGTGTGTTGGGTTATAATATTGGCTACTTAGACGGTACAAAGGCAGGAAGCAACACCCCACAACGGTTTATTGTGTGTTTTGACAGGCTTGCGGGCGGCGAAGACTTGGACATAAGCGGCAACGTAACCGTAGAAGGGTATTTTGAAGCGAAAAAGCCCGCCGCCAACCCAAACCCTCAACTTGCCCGTCCTGTGGGTTCGGAAAGCAGCACGGACACTATTTTTTATGTAACCAAGTGGCAGAAGTAATGGGTTGAATTTTGAGAGATGATAGAGGAGCACCCCATCTCCATGTGGTTTAAAAGTCCTCCCCATTGGGGAGGATTTAGGAGGGGTTAGGAGTCTTTGATATTTCGTTTCTGCGCATGGGGGGCGGCAATATTTAAAAGTCCTCCCCATTGGGGAGGATTTAGGAGGGGTTAGGAGTCTTTGATATTTCGTTTCTGCGCATGGGGGGCGGCAATATTTAAAAGTCCTCCCCATTGGGGAGGATTTAGGAGGGGTTAGGAGTCTTTGATATTTCGTTTCTGCGCATGGGGGGCGGCAATATTTAAAAGTCCTCCCCACTGGGGAGGATTTAGAAGGGGTTAGGAGTCTTTGATATTTCGTTCCTGCGCATGGGGGGCGGCAATATTTAAAAGTCCTCCCCAGTGGGGAGGATTTAGGAGGGGTTAGTAATCCCAACTAATTTCTTCTTTCAATAATTGAGCTGGTTGGCCGCCATAGATGGCATTTTCTTTGGGCAATTTGCGGCTTACCAACGAATTTGCTCCAATAACGGTGTTGTCGGCAATCGCTGCGCCTTTCAAAATGAGGCAGCGGCATCCAATCCAAACTTTATTGCCGATCCGAATGGGGCTTGGCGCATTGATTATTGCGCCTGACTGGTTTTTTATGTGATGAAAATCGGTGTCCATGACCAAGACATCCCAAGACAACAAACAATCGTCTCCGAAATGAATCTCGCACGCTGTTACAATCGAGGATTCCGCCGTAATCGTAAAATTCTTACCCAAACGCAGTGTTCCATTCATTACGCAGATTTTTGAACCATGACCAATATTGGCCGTACCCCCAAAAATAACAGTCCCTGTTACTTCCCAGATACTCCGAGATTTTTGTTTATCAAATATCCCCACGTATCCGTGTCCGAGTTGTATCATTCCCGTATGTATCGGACAATCAAACTGTATTTGTCCGCCCATTCGGGCTAAGTGAACTTGCGATGATACGTTGATGGGGAGCCGAAGGGCCTGACGAAACGGTAAGTATTTAAAATTGAAGTAAATAGTCTTGCGATTCGCTTTCAATAAGGTGGCCATAACGCCCAAAAGACGTTTGACCTTTTTCAAAAATTGTATCATTTGTCGGTATATTAAATCAACCTGAAAACTTGTTTTTTACGCGGGCATCTGACCAATGATGCGCATGGTTTCCACGCTCACGGTGCAGACTTTTTGCAGCAGTTCGATGACCTGTTCTTTGTAGTCGGCAAAACGGTACGTGTTGAACTTGTCCCGAATCGTGGGGTCGGAAGGCGTGGATTCTTTGTATTGGTCGAGTATCCACTCTAAGGCCGAACGATTGCCGAGTTTGTAGTCCCATGCGGCGGCAGGAATGCCCGACAATTTGGTTTGTTCGTCGAGCTGAATTTCCCCCAATTCCTTGATGGCTTTGAGTTTGGCTTTGGGCGCAAGCGTTGGGCGAGGCGTTTCGAATAGCGGCTCAACCGTCGGGTCGGCAAACAAAGCATTATCTTTTTGTTTCTTGGGCTTGGGCATTACGTCCGTGCGCTGCAAGGCATAAGGGGCGGCGTTTTCGTAGTTGATATGCCAATCCAACAAGGCTTTGCCCCATGCCACCCATTGCCCGAAATCCTCGTAAAAAGGCAGGCGCGGAAAATCCCGTTTGAGGTTTTGTTCGTATTGGCTGCGGTAACGAGGGTGATGCAACACCGCATACACATAATGGAAAATGTCGATTTTCTGGATATTCTCCGCCCCATATCGCGCCCGAAACTGCTCCAATGCCCAATTCGTAATATTATCGACTTGCTTGCCCTGTGCGTCGTAGGTGTACAGCGGAAGGCATTGGCCGCCTGCTGGCATGGCGTTTAAGTCTATAATATCTTTTAAACCAATACAATAAAATTCTTTAGGAGAGCCAATTCCTGGGACGGCAATAATAGATTGTTCCGCTGCATTATAAATATTAAACCACTGATAAGTTCTTCCGTTGAAATGCTTATCAAAGTAAAACCACATCTTGGAGAAAGGGCGGTAAAGACTTCTAACCATTTGGGCAGGTTCAAATTGTTTGGCGATTTTTCGGTTTAAATAACTTTCCAAATCTGCATCCCACTTAATGGCCATTTTCTGTGGATTATGGGGGTTGGCCAGTGTTTGGGTATAGGTATCGGCAAAAAACTGCATTTTGTGGCTTAGATTTTCTTTGTTAAAATCATAAACCCATTCATCACGCTGGGATTTTATTCCGCTTGAAAACAATTTAAAAACGGCCTCGCCGCCTTTTCCTGCTTTTACGTTCTTGTCGCAAAGGGGTAAAAGGCTTTCCCAGTCGTTGTCGGTTTGGTTAATCCAGTTATGCTTTGCGTCGGGGGTGATTTGCAAGAACTGCCATTTGTCGGGTTTGTTTAAATCATGTAGTTTATTGACACGCATATATTCCATTTTGTCGGCACTTGTTGCGTAATCATGGATAGCATGATAATAAATTTTACAGCCTGTTTTTTCTTGGTTTTTTACGAAGAAATAAACAGCAACTCCCACACGGATTTTATCATCAAAAACATTTCCGCCCTCTTTACGGCGTTGCTCCCCAGATGTACGCGCATTGCCTTTGAGGTCGATAATGTAAATTTCGTTAAATTCTTGTGCGGCCATTTTTCTAAAACCGTCAAAAGATTGTGCATCAATAAATGAACTATTGGTAACAAACGAAACAACACCATTTTTGTCTAAACGGTCGCTTGCCCAGCGAAAGAAACGCACATACATATCATACAAAACGATTTGGTTTTGAGCAGTGCCGTATTTGATATAAGTATTTTTGATGCGTTTGTCTATGGCCTCGTAGGCGCGGTTTGCATTTTGGAAGTTATAGTTTTCTTGCTTGGCATTATAGGGCGGGTTTCCGATAATGACCGAGATTTTGCGTTGGTTTTGTCGGCGAATGCGCTCGGTGTTTTCGCTGCTCATGCTGAACATGCTGTGTTGCTTGGACTCGTAGGCCAGCGCGTCGATGTTGTCGAGCGTGTCCACCAAACAAATATTGTCGAAAGAGGCATATTGCCCCGTGCGTTGTTTGTAGGTGTATTCGATGTTGAGGTTGGCAATGTAATAGGGCAAAATGGCGATTTCGTTGGCGTGTATTTCGTGTTTGAACTTGTGGGGCAAGTTGGCCAGTGGCAGGTAGTCGATGAGGTTGGCTACAAACGTGCCCGTGCCTGTGGCGGGGTCTAAGATTTCGACGTTTTTGCTGGCCATGGTGCGGCCAAAATGTTTTTCGAGCAAATAATCCGTTGATTCGAGCATGAAGCGCACGATTTCGTTGGGCGTATAGACTACGCCAAGTTTGTCGGCAGCTTTGGGGTTATAGACTTTGTAAAAGTTTTCGTAAACGGTTTTGAGAAACTCTTGTTTGTCGTGGTGGTCGTAAATGTGTTTGGCCCCGTCCTGCAAAGCCCTGTAATAATACTCAATGTCTTTGAGGTATCGCATACGGGTTTCGCGGTTCATAAACGCGCTGATAACCTGCTCAATTTCTTGGGCAATGTTGTTTTCGCGGTGAAAGTCGGCATCGTCAAACACGCGTGTGAACAGGTCGGAGGTAAGCAAATGTTGGATAATCATTTCGTCGATGTCCTCTTTGCTAATGCCCTCGTTGATGGAGGCTTTGCAGGAATCCCAAAAGGCGTTGAACTTCTGTTGAAAGCCTGCGTTTTCGTGGTGCTTTTCTTTGAGGAGTTCCCGAAACGTATCCAGAATCTTGGGAATATCGGTTTTGAACTGCTCCAAAGCCTTGTTAAACTCCTGCACGTAAGGGAGTTCGAGCTTGACGAATTTCTGGAGGAGTTTGTCCAGCTCGGCATCGTCGCGCATATTGACGCGCAAAACGCGGTCGTTGTTTTGGTAAAGAATGGCCGTGTTGCTGTCCTCAAAAACGGTGTTGGAAAGGGGGTATCCTTTTCGGATTTTGGCTTCGATTTCTTTTTCCAAATCGTCTTTGCTGTCTTTGGACTCCCAGTACCCGCAATCGAGTTTCATCATGTTTTTGAGGATACCGTCAGGCCTGATTTTGGCGGTTTGGGTGTGGCTGTGGGTGGTCAGCTCTGCGATGAGCATGAGGTTTTGTGGTTCGGCGTAGGCATTTACCAAGTTAATAAAAGGCTGACGAATAGCCATTTCGTTGGTGCTGCCGCCAAACTTAACGACACGTTCCAACTGAGTACGGTATTGTTGAATGAATAACTGAGACATGGTTTTTGGAATCAAATACAATGCAATGATAATATATTTGGGGGTAAAAATGTACATACCCCACGCCACCCCACCCAGCCAGCCACCCCAAAGTAAAGTCCTCCCCTTGGGCATTTGAAGTCCTCCCCTTGGGGAGGATTTAGGAGGGGTTTTGGGAAACAGAAGGAGTTTTTTTTTCAACCGCGTTTAGAACCCCACCCAGCCTCTCCAGTGGGGAGGGGAAATGTAAAGTCCTCCCCTTGGGCATTTGAAGTCCTCCCCTTGGGCATTTGAAGTCCTCCCCTTGGGCATTTGAAGTCCTCCCCTTGGGCATTTGAAGTCCTCCCCTTGGGGAGGATTTAGGAGGGGTCTTTTGAAGCACAGGATTTAGGAGGGGTCTTTTTTCAACCCAAGATTTAGGAGTTTTTTTTTCAACCGCGTTTAGAACCCCACCCGACCTCCCCAGTGGAGAGGGTTGAAGTCCTCCGCAAAGTAAAGTCCTCCCCACTGGACATTAAAGTCCTCCCCTTGGGGAGGATTTAGGAGGGGTCTTTTGAATATTCCACCTGCAATTCCTGTTAAAGTCTTCCCCTTGGGGAAGATTTAGATGGGGTTTTAATATTTCCTTTCCGCGACTCCTGTTATCCCACCTGCAACTTCTGTTATCCCACCTGCAACTTCTGTTATCCCACCTGCAACTTCTGTTATCCCACCTGCAACTTCTGTTATCCCACCTGCAACTTCTGTTATCCCACCTGCGACTTCTGTTATCCCACCTGCGACTTCTGTTATCCTTCCTGCAATTCCTGTTATCCTTCCTGCAATTCCTGTTATCCTCCCTGCAATTCCTGTTATCCTCCCTGCAATTCCTGTTATCCCACCTGCAATTCCTGTTAAAGTCCTCCCCTTGGGGAGGATTTAGGAGGGGTCTTTTGAATATTCCACCTGCAATTCCTGTTAAAGTCCTCCCCTTAGGGAGGATTTAGGAGGGGTCTTTGAGAAACACAAGGAGGGGTCTTTGATATTTCGGTTCTGTGCATCATTTCCAAAAAACTCCTTTGCCATTCGGGTTTAGTGTTTACCTTTGTTCAACAATTCAATAAAATATCCCCGCTTTTTCGATTTACTGTTGTTCATTCATGGAAACGTTACAACTCCCTACCGTAGAGACAGCCGCCAAGTTGGGGCTATTACCCGAAGAGTACGAGAAAATCAACCAGATTTTGGGGCGCAAACCCAACTTCACGGAGCTTTCTATCTTTTCGGTGATGTGGTCAGAGCATTGCTCTTACAAAAATTCTATTGTGTGGCTCAAAACCCTGCCCAAAGATTCGCCGCGTATGTTGGCCAAAGCTGGCGAAGAAAACGCTGGTCTGGTGGACATTGGCGACGGGCTGGCTTGTAGCTTCAAGATAGAATCCCACAATCACCCTTCCGCCCTTGAGCCTTATCAGGGCGCAGCCACAGGCGTAGGCGGCATCAACCGCGACATTTTCACGATGGGCGCACGCCCTATTGCCCAGCTCAATTCCTTGCGTTTCGGCGACTTGTCCAATGAGCGTTCTCGTTGGCACATGCGCGGCGTAGTGCGTGGCATTGCAGGTTACGGCAATGCTTTCGGCGTGCCAACTGTGGGCGGCGAAATTTATTTTGATGAATGCTATAACGTGAACCCTTTGGTCAATGCCTTTTCGGCGGGTATCGTGGAAGTGGGCAAAGTGGCGCGTGCCACGTCGTATGGCGTAGGCAACCCCGTGTACATCGTGGGTTCGGCTACGGGCAAAGACGGGATTCATGGCGCAACCTTTGCGTCGGAAGACATTTCCGACAAGTCCAACGCCAAACTCCCAGCCGTACAGGTAGGCGACCCATTCCAAGAAAAATTGTTGTTGGAAGCCTCACTGGAAGTAATCGCTACAGGCAAAGTGATTGGTATTCAGGATATGGGCGCGGCAGGTATCATCTGTTCTACGTCCGAAATGAGTGCCAAAGGCAAACACGGCATGGAAATTTGGTTGGATAAAGTACCTACCCGCCAAGCCAATATGCAGCCTTTCGAGATTCTTTTGTCCGAATCGCAAGAAAGAATGTTGGTAGTAGTAGAAAAAGGCAGCGAAGCACAAATCAAGGCTATTTTTGATAAATGGGATTTGAACTGCGAGCAAATCGGGGTCGTGAACGATACCGAACGCCTACATTTCTTCATGAATGGCGAGTTGGTGGCCGACGTGCCCGCCGACGATTTGGTATTGGGTGGCGGTGCGCCAGTGTATCACCGCGAGTACAGCGAACCAGCGTATTTTGCTGAATTTAAGAAATTTGATATTAACAGCATTCCACAACCCGATTACAAAGCCGTAGCGAAACATTTGCTTTCGCACCCGAATTTGGTGTCGCGCCGTTGGGTATATCAACAATACGACTCAATGGTCGGAACGGCCAACCTCAGCACAAACGCGCCTTCGGATGCGGCGGTTGTTTCCGTAAAAAATACGGATAAAGCGTTGGTAATGACGGTAGATTGCAACGGACGTTATGTGAAATCTGACCCCGAAACAGGCTGCGCAATGGCCGTAGCGGAAGCCGCCCGCAACATCGTTTGTAGCGGTGGCGAACCTTTGGCTGTTACTAATAACCTCAATTTCGGAAACCCGTATTTGCCAGAAGTATATTGGCAGTTTGTGGGTTCTGTGAAAGGTATGAGCAAGGCTTGTATCAAATTTGGCACGCCAGTAACGGGTGGAAACGTGAGTTTTTACAACCAATCTACGCCTAAAAACGTGGTGGCGGGTGTAGAAAGTGCCGTTTTCCCAACCCCAACGATTGGTATGTTAGGTTTGTTGCACGATTTGGGCAAACGCATGACGCTGGACTTTAAAGCCGCAGGCGATCGTTTGTATTTGGTGGGCAAATCTCAAAACGATATTGCTTGTAGCGAATATTTGTATTCGTATTGCGGCGTGAAGGCTGCCCCCGCACCGTATTTTGATTTGGAAGAAGAATTTGCGATGCAACAAGCTGTCAAACAATTGATTGACCAAAAGTTAATTGCTTCGGCACACGATTTGTCGGACGGTGGTTTGTGGATAGCGTTGGCCGAATCTGCTTTTGTGCGTGATTTGGGTTTTGCTGTCAAAACGAATGCTGCTTTCCGCAAAGACGCGTATTTGTTCGGAGAAGCCGCAGGCCGCGTGTTAGTGTCGGTTTCTGCAGCCCAAGAACAAGCGTTTGTGTCGGCGATGACGGCCACAGGCGTAAATTTTGAGACAATAGGCGAGGTTACAGCCAAAGATTTTGTAGTAGATGGCGAAACGCTTATCAGCTACGCAGAGGCCAAAGACTTGTACAACAATACGTTAGAGCGACTTTTGTCTAAATAAAAACTGATACTATTTTGAAAACGTGCCGTTGTAGCTTTAGGGCTTGCAACGGCATTTTTTATAACAATGGGGTAGGGGTTTCCGCGTTTTTTTTATCTTTACCGCCCAAACCTTCCAAACACAATCCGCAGAAATATGATAAGTTGGGGCAAATCTTTTACCGAATTAGAATACTGGCTCATTGCTTTGTTTGTGCTGCTGTCGGCGGCTTTTTTGTATCGTAATTATGTAATTGCCAAGCGTTTGCATAGCGAATCAAAATCTATTTGGGTGAAATTTATTGTCCGAACCCTGTATTTTTCGTTGTTTATTGTGGCACTTTTAGGCCCTTCGTTTGGGGCTTTGAAGAAGGAAGTAAAAGCCGTAGGAAAGGATATTTATATTGCCGTGGACGTGTCGCAGTCGATGGACGCGACCGACATTCAGCCTTCGCGTTTGGCCAAAATCAAATATGAACTGAATAATATTTTGTCGGCGTTTAGCTCCGACCGCATCGGTCTTATTATTTTTTCGGCAGATGCTTTTATGCAATGCCCGCTTACTTACGACCAAAACGCCCTGCATATTTTCCTCGAAACCATCAACACGGGGCTGATGAGTAGCGGCGGTACAGATTTTGGGAAGGCCTTGGATATGGCTTTGCAAAAGCACCTTGACCCCGCCAACTCGTCCACCAAACAGCAATCCAAAATTATTTTGCTCATCAGCGACGGCGAGGACTTCGGCGAAGACACCGAAGAGGCTGTACAAGAAATTGAAACCAACGAAATAAAACTGTTTACGTTGGGTGTAGGCACGCCACGCGGCGGTAATATTCCCGAACGCGGCGGTTATAAACTCGATAACAATGGCCGTAGAGTGGTTACGCGCCTCAACAACACGGATTTGCGCGAGATTGCCACGCAAGCAGGCGGCCAATATTTTGAGGTAAGCGACACGCGTAACGAAGTGCCGCAACTCATTCAGGCCATTAGCCAGATAGAAGGCCAAGTGCGCGACGTAAAAAAACTTGATGTCGGGGCAAACAAATATTATTATCCGTTATTTATCGCCATGATTTTGTTCATTACGGACATTCTCTTTACTGTGAGCGTGATTAAGTTGTAGAAGAAAAGGAAATTTGAGATCGAAAAATGAAGCCCAGAATTGAAGTATCGAACGAAAAAAAATTGGTTGGGAAGCGATTAACAATGAGCTTGGCCAATTATAGAATAGGCGAGCTTTGGAGAAGTTTTATACCAAGACGAAAAGAAATAACCAATACTCTGACAAGTGATTTGATTTCATTGGTTGTTTATGAACCGACATATTTTACGGATTTTAAACCAACCAACGAATTTGAAAGATGGGCAACCGTTGAAGTTGTAAATTTTGACAATGTGCCAACCGAAATGGAAACGTTTGTGTTGTTGGGTGGACTTTATGCCGTTTTTGATTATAAAGGTTTGAGTACGGACAATGCTGTTTTTCAATATATTTTTCAAACATGGCTACCAAATTCAGCTTATATTTTAGATGATAGACCGCATTTTGAAGTTTTAGGAGCGAAATACAAAAACAACGATCCTGCTTCGGAAGAAGAAATTTGGATACCTATAAAATTAAGAAATACCAGCCTCTAAGGTTGTATTGGTAATAGTAGGACTAATGTTTTGCCCCACCATTACCAATGCCGTAAATTGTTTTGCGAGGTTCTTACAAATGCTTCATCATATATTCGTAGAGGCCAACCATTGCCGCGATGTCGGCTTTGTGTACTTTTTCGTTGGGCGAATGTACGTGGTCTTCGGGCGCACCCACAAAACACCAATCAAACGGATACGGTGAACTTTGCAACTCTTTGCCGTCCGAACCGCCTGCACCTTCCACTTCCAACTGATATTTCAGGCCAGAGGCTTTCGCCAAATCAATGATTTTGTTCACGTAACTGCGGCGCGGAATGCCACGGTCGCGGATAGAAATGGCCACGCCTTCGCCGTGTTTTACACCTTCCGTTACCCACGTAATATCAGAAATAAGTGCTTGTTTTACAGCGTATTGTTCATAAATATACTTCGCAATATAAGCCACCGAACCGCCGCCATGTTCTTCCCACGTAGAGAAAACAATAATGCCATTTTCGAGGGTTTCGGCCACTTGCAAAGCCGTCCAAACGCCCAAGCGGTTGTCCATGTAGCAGCATTGCACGAAATCTTCGGTTTCCCTGAAATCTGGCTTAAAAGTCAGACTTGTACCGCGTTCTACCACGCGCGGATAATCTATGCACAAAATCTCGCCTTCTTCGTCGGCTACCATCGTGGCTTCTATCGCGCCGTGCGCGTCTTTGCCTACGAGTTTATAGCCGTTTTCCGTGTCAGGGCCGCCAATGGGTACGAGTTTGTTGTCGTAGCGCACCGTAAACCCGATGGAGTCGATGTGCGCAAAAATGGCTGTGCGCGGCTGCCCGAACACCAACACGATATTGTCTTGCCAGCCGTCACCATGCAAAATGGTTGGTTTTACTTTCCAATTTTGTTGGGCTTGGCCGATATATTCCAGTAAAAAATCCGTGAGCGGAGCTTCCTCGCCCGAAGGGGCATGAATGGCGCAGAGTTGGCGCAATAAATCAAAATTCATAGTCGTAACGTATAGTTTTGGGTGCAAAAGTATATAAAAGCAATTAGCCTTTTGCGTTTGGCCGCAGATTTGGTTATGTATCGGCAAAGGCTGTATCTTTGCTTAGAATAATTTTGGATTTTAAGAATAAAAAACACAAAAAATGAGCAAGAAACTAATAAGATTCGATTGGGCTATCAAAAGGCTTTTGAGAAACAAGTCCAATTTTGTGGTGTTGGAAGGCTTTTTGAGTGAACTTTTATTTGATAATATCAAAATTGAACAAATCTTAGAAAGTGAAAGTAATCAGGAGATTGAAGATGATAAATTTAATCGGGTTGATATTCTTACACAAAACTCTAAAAATGAGCTGATTATCATCGAAATACAAAATTCGTATGAGATAGATTATTTTCATAGAATGGTCTATGGTGTTGCCAAATCTATTTCCGAAAACCTAATGCTTGGGCAAAAATATTCGGAAATTAAAAAAGTAATTTCGGTGAATATCGTGTATTTTGACCTTGGGCAAGGCCAAGATTATATTTACAAAGGCAAAACAGATTTTAAGGGTTTGCATCAAAATGATGTACTTGGACTTTCGGAAAAACAGAAAAAAACTTTTTTGAAAGAGTGTGTTTCTGATATGTTTCCAGAGTATTACTTGCTGAAAGTCAATCAGTTTGATGATGTTGCCACTGATACGTTAGACGAATGGATTTATTTTTTGAAAAATAGCGAAGTAAAAGACGAGTTTCGCGCTAAAGGGCTAAAAGAAGCAGGAGAGGTGCTCGACATTATGCGTTTGCCCGCGCAAGACCGATACGGTTACAGCCGCTATTTGGATAGCTTACACCTGAAAGCCAGCGAGTTGTTTTCGTTGCAAACAGAAGCCGAATTTAAAATCGAGGAACGGAAAACCCTTGAGATAGCTAAAAATGGTATTTTGAAGGGATATAGCAACGAAATTATAGCAGATTTAACGAAGCTAACTTTTGAGCAAATCGAAAATCTAAGAACCGAACTTTAAAATTAACATAATACCTTTTACACCCAAGCCGATAAATTTTATCGGTTTATTTTTTTTCTTAAAATTCTGATTTAATCATTTGATTAAAAAATAAAATTACTTTCCTTTACGCCATCTTATCAAACAAAATTGGTTGCACAGAATGGACACTCAAAATACTGACATAGAACTTAGTACAGAAGAAAAAATAAAGGCAGCGGCGCGGAAAGTCTTTACCCAAAAAGGCTACGATGCTACCCGTACACGCGACATTGCCGCCGAAGCAGGCATTAATTTGGCTTTGCTCAATTATTATTTCAGAAGCAAAGAACGCCTTTTTGAAATCATTATGACCGAACAATTTCAACAGTTTTTCGGTGCAATTTCGCCTGCGCTACACGACGAGGCCACGAGTTTGGAAGACAAAATGCAGATTATTTCCAGCCGCTACATTGATTTGTTGTTGGCCAATCCTGATTTGCCGTTGTTTATTGTTACGGAAGTGCGCCGCCGTCCGCAACATTATTTGCCAGCTATTGGCGATGTGCGTTCGGTGTTTGAATCGGCCTTTGTGCGGCAATTGCGCGAACGCAAACCGCAAGCCAATCCGCTACATTTCTTGATGAACCTGATGGGAATGTGTGTGTTTCCGTTTGTGATGCGACCTGTGTTACAGACAATGCAAGTAGTTGAAAGTCATGTATTTGAAAATTTGATGCAAGAAAGGAAACAACTGATTCCTGTCTGGATAAAAACGCTTTTGGAAACTTCCTAAAAAAATTTGATTGCCATTTAAACAAATGATTAAATCAAATGAATAGCTTTAAACAAACATCTATTGTATGAAAAATAGCATTTTAGTAACGTGGGCGGCGTTGGTGGGTTTGGCGGCCTGTCATCGTGGGCAACCCAAAGCCGACGCTTCGGGCAACTTTGAGGCCGACGAAGTAATCGTGGCCGCGCAACAAAACGGCCAACTGCTCACCTATCAAATTACGGAAGGCGCAAGGCTCAAAGCAGGCGCGGTGGTCGGTCAGATTGATGTGGCCGTGCCTACGCTGCAACGCGAACAAACGTTGGCTTCGATAGCGGCTCTCAAGAAAAAAACCAATGATGTAACGCCTCAAATTCAGGTGGTTAAAAAACAAATTGTAGTGCTTCGGTCGCAGCTTGAGCATTGGCAGCACGAACAAAAACGCACGCAAGCCTTAGTGCAAGCGCAAGCCGCCACCCAAAAGCAACTCGACGACATCAACGACCAAATAGACCAGTTGCAAAAGCAAATAGAGGCTACGCAAGCCCAAATAGATTTGTATCAGACGAATGTGGCCACGCAAAACCGCAGTGTTTTGAGCGAAACCGCACCTTTGCAGAAAGCCGCCGAGCAGTTGGAAGTACAGATTCAGCGCGGACAAATTACTAATCCTGTGGCGGGAACGGTGCTAACCAATTACACTTTTCGGGGCGAAATGGCCGCCATCGGCAAGCCTTTGTACAAAATTGCGAATGTGGACACGCTCACGTTACGCGCCTATATTACGGGCGACCAATTGCCACTTTTGCGCGTGGGGCAGCCGCTACAAGTGCACACCGACCAAGCCGACAAAACCTATACGGGCAAACTCACGTGGGTAGCCGACAAAGCCGAATTTACGCCCAAAACCATTCAGACACAGACCGAACGCCAAAATTTGGTGTATGCCATTAAAGTACGTGTGCCAAACGATGGTTTTCTGAAAATCGGAATGTATGGGGAGATTTTTTTGGAGAAGAAAAAATAAAAAAGGATTGTAAATAAGGTGGTTATGGTAGCGGTTTCTTTAGAAAATATTACAAAAACCTACGAAAATGGAAAGGTTCGCGCCGTCGAGAATGTGAATTTGCAGGTGCAAGAAGGCGAACTTTTTGGGTTGATTGGGGCAGATGGCGCAGGCAAAACCACCATTTTCCGAATACTGACTACGCTTTTGTTGGCCGATAGCGGCAGGGCTACGGTACGGGGTTTTGATGTGCAAAAAGAGTATCAGGCCATACGCAACCGCATCGGCTATATGCCAGGGCGGTTTTCGTTGTATCAGGATTTGACGGTGGCCGAAAATCTGCACTTTTTTGCGACGCTTTTCGGGACGACTATCCAAGAAAACTACGACCTCATTCGGGATATTTATGAGCAAATAAAACCTTTTGCCTCGCGCCGTGCGGGGAAACTTTCGGGCGGTATGAAACAGAAATTGGCGTTGTGTTGTGCGCTGATACACAAACCCGAAGTGCTTTTTCTGGACGAACCAACTACGGGCGTAGATTCGGTTTCGCGCAGGGAATTTTGGGAAATGCTCCAGCAACTCAAGCAGCAAGGGATTACGATTTTGGTTTCGACGCCGTACATGGACGAGGCGGTTTTGTGTGAAAAAATTGCGCTGATTCAGGGTGGAAAAATTATGTCGGTGGATACGCCCGACCAAATTATAAATAGTTACCCGACGGCCATGTATGCGGCACGCGCCGACAATATTTATCAATTGCTACAAGATTTAAGACAAATGCCGCAGGTGGCCAGTGTGTTTCCGTTTGGGGAATATTTGCACATAACCTTTGCGGCGGCGGTGGCTGAACCCGTGCCGCTTTTGGTGGGGTTGGCGCAGGCACACGGACACACGAATTTTGAAATAAAAGCCATTACCCCAACCATCGAAGATGCGTTCATTGCCCTGATGCAACGCCAATAATTTTATTTAACCCCAAAAAAGACCATGACAGAAGATAAAGTAATTGTTTGCCAAGACCTTACCAAACGGTTCGGGGATTTTGTGGCCGTAGATAAACTCTCGTTTGAGGTGCGAGCAGGGGAAATATTTGGTTTTTTGGGAGCAAATGGCGCAGGCAAAACCACTGCTATCCGTATGTTTTGTGGGCTTTCGTACCCGACAGCAGGCACGGCGCAAGTGGCTGGCTATGATGTTTATAAGCAACAAGAATTAATCAAACGACACATCGGCTACATGAGTCAGAAGTTTTCTTTGTACGAAAACCTCACGGTACTGGAAAACATAGAGTTCTTTGGCGGGGTGTATGGGCTTTCTCGTGCGCAGATTCGGGAGCGTGGCGCGGCTCTGGTGCAGCGTTTGCAGTTGGAGGCCGAAGCTAAAAAGTTGGTGGGTGGTTTGCCGTTGGGTTGGAAACAAAAACTTGCGTTTTCGGTGGCGATGTTGCATCGTCCGCGCATCGTGTTTCTGGATGAACCGACGGGCGGCGTTGATCCGATTACGCGCCGCCAGTTTTGGGACATGATTTATGAAGCCGCCGCCGCAGGTACGACCATTTTCGTAACTACACACTACATGGACGAGGCCGAATATTGCGACCGCGTGTCCATTATGGTCGATGGACGCATTGAGGCGTTGGGCAGTCCGCAAGCCTTGAAAAAAGAGTTTGCCGCCCCGTCCATTGATGAAGTATTTTATTTGTTGGCCAGAGGCGCACAGCGCGGCGCGGATTAAATAATTCTTTTTGTGGAAGCAGAATATTCAAACCCCATCTAAATCTTCCCCAAGGGGAAGACTTTTGCAGGAATCCACAAAGCAATAACAGAAATTGCGGAGATTAGATACGGACTGCCGTCCGTATGTACAAAAGTTGCGGGAGTAGAATATTCAAACCCCATCTAAATCTTCCCCAAGGGGAAGACTTTTGCAGGAATTGCAGGAGGGATAACAGGAATTGTAGGTAGGATAACAGGAATTGTAGGTAGGATAACAGGAATTGCAGGTAGGATAACAGGAATTGCAGGAGCAGAATATTAAAACCCCTCCTAAATCCTCCCCAAGGGGAGGACTTTTGCAGAAGTCCACAAAGCGATAACAGGAATCGCAGGTGAGATATATTCAAACCCCATCTAAATCTTCCCCAAGGGGAAGACTTTAATAGAAGTTGCGGGAGAAATAAGAAATGGACTACTGTCCGTAGGTACTTTGTTGTGTGGGTTTGTGAAAATGATAGAAGAAATAACACTAAGTATTTTTTAGCATGAAACAGTTATTAGTTTTTATACGAAAAGAATTTTACCACGTGTTCCGCGATCGCCGCACGCTGCTCATTATGTTTGGGCTGCCTGTGGTGGAAATTTTGTTGTTTGGTTTTGCGCTGACCAACGAAGTGAAAAATGTAAACACGGTGATTGTTGATGCGTCGGACGATGTACATACGCGGCAGATTATTAGTAAGATACGGGGTTCGGCTTACTTTACGGTGCAACGCCAAACGCCTGCGCTGTCGGCGCAAGATATTCAGGCGGCTTTGCGACAAGGCCAGACCAAATGTGTGTTGGTTTTTGGACAACATTTTGGGCAAGATTTGCAGGCATTGGGTAAAGCGCAAGTGCAAATTGTTGCTGATGGGTCTGACCCGAACACGGCCAAAACGATTGTTAATTACCTGAACGCCATTATTGCCGATTATCAAAGCCGCCTCAATGCGCAAGCCGCCAAGCCTGCGTATATGATTGTGCCACAGTCGCGTATGCTCTACAACGAAACGGCTACCGACGCGCTCAATTTCGTGCCTGGCGTGTTGGCGTATGTGCTGATGATTGTTTGTACGGCTCTTACGTCGGTGTCGGTGGTGCGCGAAAAGGAACTGGGAACGATGGAAATTCTGTTGGTCTCGCCGTTTAATCCGTTGTTGGTGCTGGTGGCGAAAGCTGTGCCGTATTTGCTGCTGTCGCTGTGCAATTTTACGTTGATTTTGGTGCTGTCGGTGTTTGTGCTGGGCGTGCCGATACAAGGAAGTATTGTGTTGCTGTTGGTGGTGAGTATGTTGTTTATTGCTACGTGTCTGAGTTGGGGTTTGGTGATTTCTAACCTGACCAACTCGCAACAAACGGCCTTGTTGATTTCGATGTTCGTGATGATGTTGCCGACCTTGATTTTTACGGGCTTTATGTTTCCGTTGGAAAATATGCCGTTGCCGCTGCAAGTCGTTTCTAACCTTGTGCCTGCGCGTTGGTATTACGAGGCTGTAAAGGCTGTGATGATTAAGGGTTTGGGGCTGGCTTATGTCTGGAAACAAATGCTTATTCTGTCGGTGATGACGGTGGTATTGTTGGGTTTGGCTCTCAAAAATTTTAAAATTCGACTTACATGAGCGTACTATTTTTTTTATTGCAGAAAGAATTTAGGCAGATTTTCAGAGATAAAACCATTATTGCGATGATGTTGGCCGTGCCGACTATGCAACTGATAATCATGCCTTTGGCCATGAATTTTGATGTAAAGAATATTAATTTGGTGGTAGTGGACAACGACCACAGCAGTTACTCGCACGAGCTTACGGGCAAACTGGCGGCAACGGCTGGATATTTTCGGTTGGTAGCCCAGAAAAACAGTTACGCGGAAGCGTTGGAGCTAATAGAGCGCGACGAAGCCGATGTAGTTTTGCAGATTCCGCAAGGTTTTGAAAAGAATTTACAACGCGAAGGCAAACAAGAAATTGCGGTGTTTGCCAATGGCATCAATAGCATGAAATCGGCGTTGGGAACGGCTTACTTGACGGTGGTTTTGGGGAATTTTAACCAAAATTTACGCAATATTTCCGCCCAAAATAGTAGTAGCGTGCTGCCCAAACCTGCCCAAATCGAGGTGATTTATTCGCATTGGTTCAATCCTTTGGCCGAATACAAATACTACATTGTGCCTGGGATTTTGGTGTTGCTGCTCACGATGATTGGCGGTTTTATTTCGGCTCTCAATATTGTACGCGAAAAGGAAATTGGGACGATGGAGCAAATCAACGTTACGCCTATTCGGAAATGGGAATTTATTTTGGGGAAATTGATACCGTTTTGGGTGGTGGGCATGGTAGTTTTTACGGTGGGGCTTACTGTCTCGTATGTGGTGTACGGGATTGTGCCGCTGGGAAGTTTGGGGTTGTTGTATGGTTTTGCGGCGGTGTATTTGGTGGCGTTGCTGGGCTTTGGGTTGCTTATTTCCACGTACAGCGATAGCCAATTGCAAGCCATGTTTTTGGCCTTGTTTTTTGTCATGATTTTTATGTTGATGGGTGGTTTGTTTACGTCGGTGGACAGTATGCCCACGTGGGCAATGATTATTTCCAAACTCACGCCCATTACGCATTTTATCAAAGTGGTGCGTATGATCGTGCTGAAAGGCAGCACGTTTGCGGACGTACAGGCGGAGTTTTGGTACGAAGTGGCCTTTGCGGTGGTGCTCAACACGTGGGCAATTCGCAACTATAAAAAGACTACTTGATATTGGATTTTTGGGGTATATTTGGCGCAATTTTTATTCAACCAACTATCTTTTATGCCCCAGCTAATTCTTTACATTGCCATGAGTTTGGACGGCTATATTGCCGCGCCAGACGATGATTTATCTTTTCTGGAAGCAGTACACCAAGAAGGCCAAGATTACGGCTACACAGATTTTATTTCGCAAGTGGACACGGTCATTATGGGCCGCAAAACTTACGATTGGGTAATGGCACAAGTGCCACAGTTCCCGCATTTTAACAAAGTTTCTTATATCGTTACGCGTCATCCTCGCCCCAGTATTGGCAATACGCATTTTTATACGGGCGACATCGAAGAGCTGGTAACAAGGCTTAAAAGCCAACACAATTCCAAACATATTTTTGTAGATGGCGGTGCGGAAATTGTCAATTTGCTGTTGGCCAAAGGCCTGATAGATGAGTTGTATATTTCGGTGATTCCTGTGCTGTTGGGTGCAGGGGTGCATTTGTTTGAACCCGAAAGATATAAAAATCAACTGTTGCGGCTATTGGGTGCGCAGGCCTACGACAAAGGGCTGGTACAATTGCGATACACTATCCAGAAACAAAAGGCTTAATGTTTCTTCACCAATAAAAAAAGGTTGCCTAACGTAGATGTTTAGGCAACCTTTTTTTGTTGGGGGAAATTTAGTAACGAACCATCCAATACGGATTGCGTTCTTCTTTTATTTTTTCCTTGATAAACTTGCTCAATGTCTGCTGATAACCTGCTTCGGTCAGGACTGTTCCTTTGCGTTTTTTGGGTAAATCCAGTTCGTTGGTTAGCTTTTTGGTTTCGATGCGCGAAGCCGTAATTACGACCGTTCCGTCGTTGAGGTCAAGTTCCAATATCATGCCTGGCAAACCATACGAACGCTCAGGGCCTACACTTACGGGAATGTCTTGCGCGAACCAAGCTACAATTTTCTGTTTTTTGACGGTGTCTTCTTTGAACGCTTTCATACAAATATGGCCTGCTACTTCTTTGAGGTCGTTGAGCACTTTCCATTTTTGGGGCGAAAGCGTGTCTTGCACTACATATTTTTTGCTGGCAATTTCTACCAAATCGGTAAGCGTATTTTTTTCAAAATCGCGCGTGACGACAAACTGTTCTTTGCGCCAATCGTAGCCCATATCTTCGGCAGATTTTTCGTCGGAATGCGTGTATTTGCTGGCGTGGTCATTGAAATACAACACGGTATATTCTTTCCAGTCGTCGCGGTTGCCCCACATGTAGGCTTGGCGTTCTTTTTCTTGTTTGCTCAAAAAAGTCAGTTGGCTATTGAGCTTTGTCCAGTAGGTTGTGCGCGTAAAATGCACGACACCTTCCTGTTGGGCGTAGGCGGTGGCAGCCATAAAACTCACCGCGAGCAATAACAATATTTTTTTCATAAGAATAATAAAATCAGTGAATTAAGAATGTTTTTTTACGCAAAAAATTAATGGCCTCTCTTTTCGAGTTTGTCCGAATAGCCGCGCAAGTTATACGATACACTCAACATAAAATAACGCGCCAAGGTCAGGGCCGTTTGTTGCGTGATGGTATTTTGCATACCGTTTTGGTAAATGCTTTTGCGTTTGTTGAGCAAGTCGAAAGCCGCCAAACGAACTTCTAACTTATTGTCTTTGAGGAATAATTTGCGCAAAGAAGCATTGATAATCGGAATGTTTTGTTTGAAGTCTAAGCGATTGTTTTCGTAAGAGTTATAATTGAAATTTCCTTCAAAGAAAAATTTCTTATAAAAATTCCACTTGAGCGTGGTGCGTGCGCTTCTGTTCCAAATCTTTTGATTTTGGCTTTTTTGGATAGAATAATCAATGGTGTTGTACGTGAGGTTTCCGCCCAAATCCAAGATAAGTTTATCCGTCGGCGTGAAGCTAAAACCAAGCCCGCCGTTATAATTGTTGCTGGTCGTGTTGTTGCGTGCGCTATTGATAAAAGTGGGCGTTTCGCCTAACTCGTAGCCAGCATTCATATTGAATTTTAGCTTGGTTTTGACAATCGGAATGCCCGCATAAAGAGACGGCGCAAGGCTGTAACCACCCGAAATATTTTCGGGGCGCGTATAAGTAACAAAGTCTGGGTCAATGGTTTGGTTATACACTACACGGCTTAAATAGCTGGTATAATCAATCCAGAAGTTAAGATACGAGAAGGTCGAAGGGTCAAATTTATTGATAGAAAAATTGAAGTTATGACTTCTTTCTGGCAAAAGGTCTGGGTTACCAGTGGTTACATAATACGGGTTACTGTTGTTTACAATCGGTTGCAAATCATTGAGTTGAGGAGCTTTTACATTGAATGAATAGCTTGTACTCAAATACATATTGTTGTCGGTTTCGATGCTCGCATCAATGTTGGGACTAAATGCCGTAAAGTTGCGATTGATGTGGCTGCTTGGTAACGACGCACTTGGCGCGTAGCTGCCTTCCAAATCGTAGCGCAAGCCTGCCGCCCCAACCGAAACGTTTACGCCCGAATTAGAATAACGCACGGAGCTACCCACACGGTTATAGTAAATTTGGTTGGTGTAATACGTGCTCAGGCTGTCCATGCGTTCGTCGCTTTGCAGACGGTTGAAGGCATCGCGATATACTTTGCGGTGATCAGAACTGAAATTGTAGAATGTTTCCCAATAAAATTTCTTGCTCAAAGGCTCCAAATACAACAAACTTGATTTGAGTTGCGTCTGGTCGTTGTTGTTGTCGTTGAGCTGGCGAATCGCCCGAATTTGGGCGTTCGGGTCGGTGCTGGTCAAGTATTTTGTAATGGAACTTAGGTTTTGCGTTTCGTCCGAAGAGCTGATATTCGCCGCCGCACTGGCCGCAAAGCTGCGTCCTTTTTTCTTGAATTTATGACGATAAATAGCCGTTCCGCTCACGGTATAAGAACTCAGGTCGCTGCCGTTGTCTATGTTTAGCGTGTTTTCGGCTATTTTGTCATTGTTGAGGTAGCGTTGGTATTGCTTGTTGGTGTTGTCCGAACCGCTAAAACGCGCCGTAGCTTTGGTAATAAGTGTATTGTTAGAATCTAAATTTTGCTCCAAACGCATGTTAATGCTGTGATTGCCTCTGAAATTGTTTTGCGCCGTCGTGTCCAGATTATAGAAAGAACTGTTTTGCAAAAACGTTTGCTTGTAGCTGTATTGGTCGAGGTTTAGGCGCGTTTGGTTGTAGAAATAACTGGTATTAAACTTCGTTTTTTCGTGTGAATAATTATAGTTCACGCCAACGCCTGCGTTTTTGGTAAAGCCGCGCCCATCAAAATTATTGACTACATCGCTTGTCATATAATAGAAATTGCCGCCCGAACTAAAGCCAAAATCGCCGTTGTCGAAGTCATTAAATGAGTTATTGCCTTTGAACTCTCCATAATCTTCCCAGTTTACGCCCGTCTCGTTGATGTTGTTGGCGTAGCCAATCACCGAGAACTGTTCTTTTTGGTTAAAACGGTTGTAGTTGCCGCGTGTCGCCCAACGGTCTTCCGTGCCTGCGGCTGCTGTAATTTTCCCAAAAGCTCCTTTTTTGAACTCGTCTTTGAGTGCCAAATTCATTACTTTTTCGCGTTTGCCGTCGTCGATGCCAGTGAGTTTGGCTTGTTCGGATTTATCGTTAAATACCTGCACTTTAGAAAGCGTTTCTGCGCCCAAATTTTTGGTAGCAGATTTTGGGTCGCCGCCAAAAAAGGTTTTGCCATCTACCGTTACGCGTTTAATGTCTTTGCCTTGCGCTTTCACGTTGCCATCTACATCTACTTCGATGCCAGGCAGTCGGCGCAACAAATCTTCTACGGTTGAGCCTGTGGGCACTTTAAAGCTCGAAGCGTCGTATTCGATGGTGTCGCCTTTGATGCTGAGCGGTGCTTTAGCCGTCTGGATTACCACTTCGAGTAGTTCTTTGGTAATAGGCTTTATTTTGAGTGTTCCGATATCGTTTATATCGGTGGCACTTGCTGCAATGCGTCTTTGGTATGGCAAATAGCCCACATACGAGATTTTGAGCAAATACGGGTTATTTTTTACGTTTTTAAACTCAAATGCACCGTTGGTATTGGTTACGGCATAGCTCACCAGCGAGGAATCTTGCGGTTGCAAAAGCATGACGGTTGCGGCGGGGAGTTTTTCGCCTGTTGTGTCTTGTACCGTGCCTTGTATTCGGATACGTGTAGGGTTTTGCGCTTGCGCCAAGAATGCGGCCAAGCCGAACAGAAAGGAGAGGAGTAATTTTTGCATAGACTGTTTGTGAAATAATAACGTATTTGATCAGGTTGGTTTGTTTCTCTTATCAACAAATAAAAAAGCGCACATATTGCATTATAAGCCGCAAAAAACACAAGAATGTACAATAAGAACAGTGTTTTTGTTTGAGAAGAAGAAAAACGCTGCTGATTGGTAAAAAACGATTAGGAAAGGGAAGAAGGAAAATAGATTTTTGGGGATGTAATAAAAACAAAAAAGCGTCACAAATACTTGCGACGCTTACGTTTTTTTGCTCTCCCTCTTGGGCTTGAACCAAGGACCCCCTGATTAACAGTCAGGTGCTCTAACCAGCTGAGCTAAGGAAGAATTTTTCTTTGAATGAAACTTTATTTTTAAATTTAAAGTTTTTGCTCTCCCTCTTGGGCTTGAACCAAGGACCCCCTGATTAACAGTCAGGTGCTCTAACCAGCTGAGCTAAGGAAGAATTTTTGTTTTGCGTTTGTGTTTCCCTCAAATGCGATGCAAAAGTAGGGAGCTTGATTTTAATTTGCAAATATTTTTTACAAAAAAACGCTACTTTTTTTGCCATTTAAACAAAAAACACTCATAATGAATGGTTTAATAATGGCATTTCTAATAGCTTTTTGTAGTGTTTTGTGCGTTTTGTCTGTTCCAGCGCGTCGATATGCTTCATTTTATGGCAATCGCTACCCACAAAATGCACCATATTTTCATCAACTAGGCGTTCGGCTAACTGCTGAATTGGGCGCGAATAATATCCCGCCAGCGATGGCAAGTTCACTTGAAACAACACGCCCGTATTGAAAATTTCTTTGGCACGTTTAAAATCGTTGCACAAATACGTGTAGCGTTCGGGGTGGGCAAATACTGGCCAATAACCCGCGCTTTGCAGTTTGAAGATAACATCTTTCAAATACATTGGCTCATTCATAAACGGCGTTTCGATAAGCACGTACTTATTGGCTCCAAAACTCAGAAATGGAACATTATTATTTAGTTTTTCCAAGAAAAACTCGTCTATCAAGTATTCGGCGGCGGCATCAATCTTGATGTCCCAGCCTTTGGCGGCAACGGCTTGGCGTACTTCGGCTAATTTTCTCAAAATGATTTCGGGCGTATTTTTATAAAAATCGTCGATGACGTGCGGCGTAGTAATCAAGTGTTTGTAACCATTCTGCATAAATGCTTCGATGAGTTGCAAGGTTTCTTCCATGTTGGCTGCGCCGTCGTCAATGCCAGGCAGTAGGTGAGAGTGCATATCTGCGGTAATGGGCGGATTTAACGTCTCAACTTCATTTTTTTTACGAAAAAAGAATGAAAACATCGTGTACTTTGATATTATGCTAAAAAATAAAGAAAATTATAGAAAAAGTATTAGTGTGTTTTCTGGTTAATACGTTTGCGTTCTCAAATGTAATAACTCTGTGATAGATTTTTGGTTTTATTTTCCCCAAAAAACAAGGCAAGTGCTAAGTTTGTAATTATTGTATGTTTTTTTAAAATAAAAGGCTAAAATCAGTTAGATTTTAGCCTTTTATCAAACTAAATTTTTATGAAAACTAAACCGTTTGAGGTTGTTCAATTTTGGTTTTTAGATAAGCGACCAACACTTCTAAGGCACGTTCAAAATTTTGGTTGTTCGGCACTACAATATCGGCATCACCTTTGAAAGGCTTAATGTATTTTTCGTACGTCGGCATTACGTGATATTCGTAACGGTAGAGTACATCTTCCAAATCGTAACCACGTTCGTTGTTGTCGCGCACGATGCGGCGTTTGAGTTTGATATGTTCTTTGGCATCAATAAATACTTTCAGGTCAAGCATTTTGGCCACTTCTGGGTAATAAAACACAAAAATTCCTTCCACAATAATAATCGGCGCAGGCGTGTACGTGAGCATCTTAGGCACTACGTTCGGATTATTGAAAGTATATTCTTGTTTGGTTACCACGTTGCCTTCACGAAGCGAAAGAATATCGTTGCGATACAAATCGAAGTCAATAGAAAAAGGAGTATCAAAATTATGCACGCCGTTTTCGTCGATGGGCTGATGGTCGCGCGTCTTATAATAGTTGTCTTGGGAGATGAGGCAAACCTCTGAAGGCTTAAAGCTATTAAGCAATCGCTTGAGAAACAGTGTTTTGCCTGAAGCACTGCCTCCTGTGATACCAACGATAAACGGTGTAGTTCCTGTAGTCATGGCCACAAAATTAAATTCTGTTTGTGAAAAAAAAAAGATTTGCCCAAAAGATTACGATTTGGCAGCAGAAATATATAATCCTATCAGGTTTTTTATTTTAGTACTTGTCATTCCGCCTCGCCTCGCCGCTCTTTGAGGTAATCGAAGAGTAATTCCGTGCGTTTTGCCCCGATAAGTGCTTCGATGTCCGTGCGGTCTTCGTCCCGAATCAGGTTCAGGGATTTGTACTCGCGATACACGATGGCAATGGTTTTCGCGCCCAGCCCTTTTACTTTTTCTACTTCCAGCTTCAAATTCTTTTTGCTGCGCTGGCTGCGGTGGAACGTGATGGCGAAACGGTGCGTTTCGTCGCGGATTCGTTGTATAAAAATCAGACTTTCAGACTTTTTGGGCAACATAAGCGGCAGCGGGTCTTCGGGGTAATAGATTTCTTCCAAACGCTTGGCAATGCCAATAATGGGAATTTGTCCGTAAATATTCAGGGCTTTGAGTGCCTCGCAAGCCGCGCCGAGTTGGCCTTTACCGCCGTCGATGATGATGAGTTTGGGCAAAGGTTGGTTTTCGGCAATTAGGCGGCTGTAACGGCGCGTAACAATCTCGTACATAGACGCGAAATCGTCGGGGCCGACTACCGTTTTGATGTTAAAATGTCGGTAATCTTTGGGCGCAGCCTTACCATTTTTGAAACAAACCATTGCGGCCACAGGACTCGAACCCTGTATGTTAGAGTTATCAAAACATTCTACATGGTCGGGCAACTGTGTTAGGCGCAAATCGGCTTGCAACTTTTTAAGTACACGTTCATAGCGGTCGGGCTTGGGCGTTTCGGTGGCTTTATTCATCAAATCTCGTTTAAAAAACAACGTATTTTTGATAGATAAATCCAATAGTTTGCGTTTGTCGCCGATTTGCGGGACGTGAATCGCGAGGCGCGGAATGCCCAGCGAAAGCGGAATATTGACCAGTACTTCTTCGGATTGGCTGCCAAACTGCTGGCGCAATTGTAGCAGCGCGAAAGCCAAAATATCTTCGGGGCTTTCGTTGAGTTTCTTCTTAATTTCTACGTTGTGCGTGAGGTTAATGCTTCCGTCCACGATGCGCAAGTAATTGATATACGCGGAGTTGTCGTCGGAGAGAATCGAAAAAACATCTATGTCCGAGAGGTTCGGATTTACGATTACGGACTTGCTTTGGTAGTTGTCGAGCAAGGCCAGTTTTTCTTTGTAGCGTTGCGCTTCCTCAAAGGCGTAGTTTTCGGCGGCCAGCAACATTTGTTCTTTAAAATATTGCTTGGCAATGGTCAAATGTCCCCTGATGATGTGCGAAGCCTGCGTAATTTCGGCGTTGTAGTCGGCTTCAGTTTGTTTGGCCTCGCAAGGCCCTTTGCAGTTGCCGATGTGGTATTCCAGACAAACTTTGAATTTGTGGGCGTTTACGGCGGCCTGCGTGAGGGCGTAGTTGCAGGTGCGGAACGTGTAGAGTTTTTTGAGCAATTCCAACAAGGCATTCATGGTGCGGCCACTCGGATAAGGACCAAAGTAAATGCCTGCATTGCGCACTACGCGGCGGGTCGGAAACACGCGCGGAAAACGTTCGTTGGTGGTGATGCAAATGTACGGATAGGTTTTGTCGTCGCGGAGCATAATGTTATACTTGGGCTGATGCTCTTTGATAAGGCTGTTTTCGAGCAGCAGCGCATCGTATTCGGTGTCCACAACGATATATTCAATTTGTCGGATTTGGCTTACCAGCCGCATGGTTTTGCGGTCGGTTTGGGTTTTGGTAAAATAACTACTCACACGCTTGCGCAGGCTTTTGGCTTTGCCCACGTAGATCAGCGTATTTTCTTGGTCAAAATATTTGTAGATGCCCGGCAGTTCGGGCAGTTGTCGGATTCTTTCTTTGAGTGCTTCGGCGTTGTTCATGGTCGCAATTTCAAGCTACAAATTTATACCAGCTTGTTTTTAATTTAGCTAAATTACTAAAAAAAGCAAAGCCGCCACTAAATTACTTAGCGGCGGCTTTGGACTACAAATATTTGCTTTTTATTGCTTCACAAATTTTCCGTTTTGGACGCGTTCGTTTGTAGTGCGGATATTGTACAAATACAAACCTGTTTGCAACTGATTTACGGTGATTTGAGAAACGTTTTGCAACAGATTTTGTGCTAATACTTTTCGGCCTTGCATGTCAAATATTTCTATTGTTGCTTCATTTTCATTGTCGAGCAACGCGATATTGAGTATGTCTTTGGCTGGAACAGGATACAAACTGGCCGCTGTTTGCTCATTTTCGCGCACAGAGGTAGCTCCTTGTGGGGAATAGTAGTAGGTAAAAGTACTATCTACTTGCCAAGTGCTATTGACCCATGAAGAGTTTTGGCGGGAAAGAACCATGCTTGAGAAAAAACGGGCATTTGATAAGCTATACGGTAAGACCAAAGCCGTTTTGGCATAGGCTGTATTGTGAGTATAATCTTGTTTGCCATAGCTTAGCCAAGTATTAGCTGTATTGTCCCAAGCATAATAACTTTCTGAAGTTTCGTCGTTGTTGGAATTGTAGGTGAATTCACTTTTAAGATAATTCCGCCAACTGCTATTAGAAGAGTTCCAAGTAGAATGAATATTGGTGGTTAGGGAGCTATTTGCATCGTAGATATATTCAAATTTAGACATACCTACCCATGAATTGTTTGAAAAATAATAAGTAGTGTACAACAATACTTGGTTGTTGGTATTGTAGGTGTATTCTTCTTTTATGTAATTACTCCAAGTATTGCTTGTTGTGCCCCATGAGTTAGTGATGATTTGTGTTAGATTGTTATTGATATAAGCATACTCGTATTTATAATCATTTGCCCATACATTGCCTCCCCAGTGAGCCGTAATTTTTTGGGTTAATTGATTGACATTGTTATAAACATAATCTTCTTTTGAATAATTAGTCCAATTATTGTTGTTCGCATTCCATTTATAGGTAGCAGCTTGTGTTTGATTATTGTTGGTGTAGGTATAATTAATCTTGGAATAGGCAACCCAAACATTGTTACTCCAATTGTAATAGGTATCTTGAATTAATTGGTTGTTTGTATTGTAAATATATTCATGTTTGGTAGAATATTGCCAATTGTGGTTGGTCGTGTTCCATACATAGTAAATGATTAAGGTATTATTCCCAATGGCATTATAAGTATATTCGTTTTTTTCGCTTCCAATCCAAGTGTTAAACATACTATTTATATATGTACTGCTTTGTGTCTGTCTGCCATTGGTATCATAGGTGTATTCATTTTTGAGATAGTATATCCAAGAATTTATGCCAGCAGCCCATGAGTATTGTATTTCGGATAGGGTTTTGCCGCTGGCATTGTAGGTGTAGCAATATTTTTTGGAAAGTGGCGCAACGACACTGTCCAATTGCTGTTTTATGGCATAAGTATCTGTGGTAGAAGAATTGTTGTTGGGAGCTTTAAGGGCGGTGGTTCTGGTCAAAGGGTTGATATTTGAGGCGTTGGGGATAAGTGGGGCGTGAGTTGTTTTGGCGTTTGGTGCGGTTTGCGCCCAGCTATTAAAGGCAAAAAAAAGGAGTCCAAAGAGCCGAGTAAAATGGTAATTCATAATGATAAGGAGTTTAAGGGATTAGAAAATAAATAAGTTGATAAAATTAGTTTGTTTTTAAACTAATTTATTGATTTCCAAATATAAATACTATTTCTGTATTATTAACAGTAATGTTTTATTTTTGATGTAAAGTAATGATTTTTTTAAAACAAAACGAATGAAACTACACTACGTTTTTAGATTAATTGGGCTATTTTTGATTGTGTGCAGCTTGTGGAGTTGCGGCAGCAAACCGCGTTATTATGTGTTCCGAACCGTGCGCCACAACCCTACCGCCAAAGCCCCGAAAGCCCTTGCCGCCGCCGATACTTTGTCTTTACCCGAAAATATTTTACAAGAAAAAATAGCTACTAATCAGGGTTTTATGCGCCAAGATGCCAAGTTCAGGGCCAAGCAGTTGCGCAAAGTAAACCGCCGTCTCAAAGTGGCCAAACGCCTCGTGCGCTTGATGCCTGCGGCGCAAAAAACCCAACTACAAGCGCAATTAGTTTTGGCATTGCAAGCACAACAAGCTCAATTACAGGATTCTACGCAAGTAATTATGCCTGCTTCTTCTAAGCCGTGCTTTACGTGTATTTTGTGCGACCCCATCAAAAATTATAACAGTGTGCGGGAATGGGTTAAAAGTTCGCGCCCGCGCTATACGACCAACCGCCGCGGCTTTGCGGGTTGTATGTCTTCGCTGGTCAATCTGATTACAGCGATTGCCTATCCGTTTATACTCATTATTGCGGGCGTAATGATGGTGGCATTGTTGGCCGAAATGCTCGCGATATTGGGACTGCTGACTCTGGTTGGTTTTGGCGTTTTGTACGGTTTGTTGTCGTTGTTGGGAGTGTCCAGTGTCCTTGTTGTGCCGCTTAGTGTGGGGCTGTCCGTGCCACTGGCTTTGGTATTTTATTCGCTATTCTGCTTTTTTGATTAAAAAAGTTCAGGAAATTAAACCTGATAGGGTTTTAAAGCCTATAAGATTTAGAGGTTGTAAAACCTCTACTGGCAAGAGACTGGCCATACAAAAGAATAGATGGCAAGTGTAGAGAACTTTTGTTTGACTTAATTTTTGCCGCAGATTATCAAAGGATTACGAAAAAAAACACCATTGCTTTTATTACACTTGCTGTTTGTTCTATTATGTTGGATAAAATTCTCTAAATTTCCAAAACAAGCTCATAAGGTTTATTCAAAATTATTTGATACTTTGCCAGAAGGTTGTTCATGATAGTATTTGCTTCGTAAGCAAAATACTATATATTTAATTTAAGTAACATGAACAATAATTTTTTATAAGTACCTGCTATAAGTTAATGATACATTTTTTTATAAGAATATGATAATTATATATATTGAATATCGTTGTTTAATTGTCGGTACTTAGTACATTACGCCTTACATTAAACATATTTCAAAATAATTATTGCGATTAATTATAAAATATTTATATTTGTGCCTAACTTTTAACTATAAAAAATATACAATTATGATTTTAAAACTTATGACATTGTTCTTTCCAACCGTTGGCAGTTTTGCATATGAATTAGGAAAAGCTGTAGGAAAGCTTATTGCTTGGCTTCTTAATTAAATTTATTGTGAGCTTGCTATCCCATGGTCTGTGCCCTCACAGACCATTTTTATTTGTAATACACAATATACATACTTGTATATTTTTTCTGTTAGGACAAAGACTGTGGAGCAAATTAAACCTTATAGGATTCTAAAGCCTAAAAGATTAGTAAATAGTTGCTTGAGCAGTGTTCCCATAAAACCTAATGCCAAAATCCATTTGATAAGCGAACAAGTTGCCGCTAACGGTACAAGTGTAGTTGCTGTGCCGTGCGGTAGCGTGATGATGTATAAATGCAGCTCGTTTTCTATCAAATCCATAATCCCAGCCACAGGCAAAGCCGCCAAAAAGAAACGATACCAAACGGGACTAAATTTTTTGAAAAAGGTAGTCTGCTGTACCATGACGATGCCAAAAGCCGAATAAGCCAGCACATGAAACAAGTCCCAACTAAAATGCGAAAGATAAATTAGTAAACCTTCGGTTTTCCATTGCTCAATAATGCCCCAAAAGCCCGCCGCCGTGAAGGTGAGTTGCAACTGCACTAAACTGGGTTTGAGGCTATTGACCATATAAGCCAAATGGATTTGGGAAGCCAAATAAATAAGTGTTACGACCCAAACGAGTATTTTGTTACTTTTCATACATGATTGTTTTTTTGGAAAAAGGGCTTAAACCTAAAAAAAGCAATGTTTTGAGCAAATGATAATTAGCCCGTAGGCATTTTTTTTTATTTTCGCACAGCAATCAATTTTTTAGATACACATGAAAACACGCCGTAAAACTGACCATTGCCTTAACTGTGGATTCCAATTTGAACACGACGAAAATTATTGTCCGCAGTGTGGCCAAGAGAATAACGACAAAACGGTTTCGGTGCGGGTGTTGGCTTCCGAAATTGCGGAAGAAGCCCTCAATTTGGATTCGCGCGTGTTTCGGAGTTTGTTTCCGTTTTTCTTTAAACCTGGTTTTTTGGCCGTAGAATTTAACGCAGGCCGCCGCGTGAATTATGTTGCGCCATTGCGTTTGTACTTGATTGCCAGCTTTTTGTATTTCTTTACGTTGTCGTATTCGCCTAATCAAGGTTTTTTGGACAACGTGAAAGAAGGCGTAAAAACCAGTTCGGATACAACGGCGAAGGTATTAGAGAAAATTGATTTGGCGCAGAAAAAGAAACGCAAAGCCGATTCGTTGGCGCGTGTGTCCGAAAAACAGAAAAACCCGAAAGTTAAAACCCAAACCGACGAACTGGACTTGGATTTGGGCGTGTTAAAAGGCATACCTTTACACGGAATCCGTAAAACGATTTCTGCCGATTCGTTGCTGGATTCTTTGAAAATAGAAAAAACGTTTATGACACGTGTGGCTGCCAAACAAGCCATTCATATTTCCAAAGAAGACGGTGTGGATTCTTACTTAAATACAGTTCGGGAGAATTTGTCCATTGCCATGATTTTACTTATTCCGCTCATGGCTTGGCTACTCAAATTGCTGTATATTCGGCGCAAAACGCTGTATGTCCAACACTTTGTTTTTGTTTTATATACGCAGGCTTTCGTTTTTTTTGCATTATTTTTTCTGGCCTCTTTGGAGTATATTGATTTTTTGGGGAAAATTGAAGAATTCTTATCTATTGCGATTTGGGTAATTATCCCTGTATATATTGTGTTGGCCATGCGCCGTATGTACGGGCAAAGTTGGACGAAAACCATTTTCAAAATGGGCATCTTTTCGTACTTTTTCCTGATAATGCTCTTCATCTCCTTTATTTTTGATTTGATGGTGGCTTTCTTTTTGTTTTAGGAAATACCAAATCTTTCTACATTTGAGCAGACAAGACACTGGTTGATTAGTGTTATTGAATATTAAATCAAACAGCGCGTCTATGTTTATTACAATTGGTACAAGAAACTAAAAACACAAAATGCAAAGAGTTGTCGTTACTGGCTTAGGGGCTCTAACGCCTATCGGGAACAACATGACCGATTTTTGGAATGGCCTTATTAGTGGAAAAAGTGGCGCAGGACTACTGACGCGCTTCGACGCATCAAAGTTCAAAACACGTTTTGGCTGTGAGTTAAAGAATTTTGACCCACAACAATTCATCGAAAAAAGCGAGGCTCGCCGATACGACCTCTACACGCAATATGCCTTAATCGCAGTAGATGAGGCGGTTAAAAATGCTGAAATTGATTTTTCTTCCCTCAACTGTAACCGTATCGGGGTGATTTGGGGTAGCGGAAACGGCGGTATCATTACGTTTCAGGAGCAAGTAATGGAGTTTGCCAAAGGCGACGGAACACCGCGTTTCAATCCTTTCTTTATTCCTAAAATGATTGTGGACATTGCCGCAGGCATTATTTCAATGAAATACGGCTTGCGTGGCCCGAACTTCGCGACGGTTTCGGCTTGTGCCACGTCCAACACGGCTATTATTGACGCATTCAACTATATTCGTTGGGGCAAAGCCGACATGATTATTACGGGTGGTTCGGAAGCTCCGCTTATCGAAACGACAATCGGTGGTTTTAATGCGGCAAAGGCTCTTTCTACCAATAACGATGAGTATGAAACGGCTTCGCGTCCTTTCGACGTGTCGCGCGATGGTTTCGTAATGGGCGAAGGTGCAGGAGCTATTATTTTGGAAAGCTATGAAAGTGCCGTGCGCCGTGGTGCACCAATTATTGCGGAAGTAGTAGGCGGTGGTATGGCTGGCGACGCGTATCACCTTACGGGCACACACCCGAACGGCGAAGGTGCGTTTTTGGGTATGTGGGAAGCCCTCAACGAAGCAGGCATTAAGCCCGAAGACGTAGATTATATCAATCCGCACGCGACCTCTACGCCAATGGGCGATATGAGCGAACTAATTGGGATTGAGCGCGTTTTTGGTGCAAATCCACAATTAAATATCAGTGCCACTAAGTCCATGACGGGACACTTGTTGGGCGCGGCGGGAGCTATCGAAGCGATTGCTTGTATCAAAGCCACGCAAGAAGACATCGTTCCGCCAACCATCAACACCAAAAACGTAGAACCAAGCGTAGCCGACAAATTCAACTTTACGTTGGGCAAAGCCGAGAAACGCACCGTTCGTTATGCCTTGAGCAATACTTTTGGTTTTGGCGGTCACGTGGCCGTTTCGCTTTTCAAGAAATTTGAGAAGTAAAAGCTATTAAAATAGAAAAAGTCTCTATTGTTAGCCGCACCCAATTATTAGGGTGCGGCTTTTTTTTGTTTTCATAAAAAATATTTTATTTGATAATATAATAAAAAACATAAATTGCTGATATTCTTTTTTTTGTACAAAAAGTATTTGATTATCGAATACATATTGTATTTTTTTTGTTTTGTCTATGTATATTGAGTGATTTTTTTGTATTGTATTGTTTTTTACCTTTCGGTGTTTTTCAGCCACCTATTTATTTTTTTATTCATTTTATTTGAAATAAATTTATTTTTTTATGAAAAAAACATTTATAACACTAATGGCTGCCATGTCATTGGGTTTTAGTTACGCCCAAGTGCCAACGTTATCAAATAGCGTAAGCTTTGGGGACGCTGCGTCACAAATTTCAACAGGAACGGCAGTCAATCCAGCAAATGGAACTACCTATTCTACGGGTTACTATTGGGGAAGTCCTTCATTTGGAACAAATGTATTACCAGCACCTACAGGAGGAAATGGTGGCGAAGACCGCAATATTTATATATTAAAGCTAACAGCACCCTATTCGAGTAGTAGTGTTGTTTGGGCGCAGTCTATAGAGGGAGACTCTGTCTTAATAAGCAATAGTATAGCTTATGATGCAGCAGGAGATGTTTATGTTACAAGGCAGTATCAGAGGTGCTGTAACAGTAGATGGCACGACATTTAATTCTACAGGTTCTGTGAGTCAATCAGATATCTTTTTTGCTAAATTTAATGGAGGAACTGGGGAATTAATATGGTTTAAAGTGTTGGGCAGCAGTGCAAATGGGGAGGTTGGTTACGCATTAGCCACTCATGAAGATAAAGTATATTTAGCGGGTGTACTTAGTAACACTATCAATTTTGGAAATGGTACAAATGTGTTATTTCCATCAAATTATGCAGACGGTTTTGTTGCATCTTTTGATATAAGTAGTGGCAACCCAAATTGGGTAACAAGAGTGCATTCAGGTAATTTTCCTGTCTTACATCAATTGAAGGTGAATGCTGGTGGTGTTTATTTTAGTGGGTATTTTAATGCTTCTATTAATGTTGGAAATAGTGGATCTATATCATACTTGGGTAGTAAAGATGGTTTTGTTTCGAAATTGTCGCTCTCAGGAGCTCATCAGTGGACGACACGCATAGCAAGTAGTACATCAGATGAAGTTTATGGCTTGGCAATAGATTCGGAGACAGATAATGTTTATGCCAGTGGTTATCATACAGGTAGTGCATTGTCTGTAATGAATGGAGGAATTAGTACCAATATTCCGTCGTTAGGTGCAGGTCGTACTGGTTATATAGTGAAGTTAGGTTCGGACGGTAGTTTCAGCAATTTAGTAACTCAGTTTGCAGGGGGAAATAGCGCGAATATAACAGGATTAACTTTAGATAACAATGGCATATTGTATGCTAATGCGGCTGTTAGCAATACAGCATCTGTTGATTTTGGTAACAGTAGTTTTAATCGTTCATTTAGTATGCGCATCAATACCTCGAACTATTCGGATGCATTTGGTTTTGATGCAGTTGCAGGAGGAATAGTAGCAGCTACGCCAAGCAACTTATACACCGCAGGTAGTTTCAGTGGTACGAGAATTTTTGATCCCTCTAATCCTAGCACAGGTACTTCTATGACAAGTGTTGGTGCTTATGATATTTATTTTACACGGCTAAATACTTGTGGTTACTATACGACTGTCAGCCCTAATGCTTTGTCAAATATTTCAAAGTCTGTTTCTTATAGCCAGCAGTTAAGTGTAGATAATGCACCAAGTGCAGTATTTACATTAACTTCAGGTGCATTACCTGATGGGCTTACATTAAGCTCAAGCGGTTTAATTAGCGGAACACCAACAACGGCAGGGGCTTATAGTTTTACTATTTCTGCTTCTGTTGGAACTTGTGTATTGACAAAGGACTATACCCTAGTGGTGGATTGTAACAATCCATCCAACATCATAGCAATATTGGGTGCAAGGGCAATTAAGCTGACTTGGGATGCAGGTTCTTATACTGCGATACAAGTTCAATGGAAAGCAGCCTCGACTTCTGTTTGGTATGGAGCGAATCCAGCAAGTACGGCAACTGAGTATCGTATTACAGGTCTTACCCCAAGTACAACGTATGATTTAAGAGTAAGAAACCATTGTGTTGCGGGTGATGCTAATACCACTTGGCAGACCCTTTCTGCTACAACATTAGAAACTCCGACCTGTTCACCATTGAGCCCAGCGACGGCGATAGCAGGAGCGAGTGCCGCGAGATTCAGTTGGCCAGGTTATACTTCAGGTACTTACAAGTTTGAGTTGCGTTATCGCGTTCAGGGTAGCAGCACATGGACTGTGATTACGACAGGGGCAGTAGTGACGAACTATACGGTGTATGGTTTAAGTGCCAGTACGACGTATGAGTGGCAAATACGCAATGCCTGTAATCCTGTGGGAGAGGATTGGAATGCATGGTCAAGTATTAGCACCTTTACGACGTTATCTGGCCCATCTTGTGTATCATTGGATGCAACGGCAACGACCAGTGTCAATACGGTTAAATTTAGCTGGCCAAGTTATCCAACAGGCATGAGTAAGTTTGAATTACGTTATCGCATTCAGGGTAGCAGTACATGGTCAGCTATTATGACAGGGGCAGTAGTAACGAACTATACGTTATATGGTTTAAGTGCCAGTACGACGTATGAGTGGCAAATACGCAATGCCTGTAATCCTGTGGGAGAAGATTGGAACGAGTGGTCGACTTTATCTACTTTCACTACCTTACCTGCTGGCGGTCGTTTAGGGGAAGAATCGTTTAACGTATCTGTTTACCCCGTTCCAAGTACGGGCATGGTCAATGTTGAGATAGCAGATTTGGAAGAGTCAGCAGCGTACGAAGTGTATAATGTGTATGGTCAAAAAGTCGCTGCTGGTACACTTGCTGCCTCGTCTAACGTGTTAGATTTGAGTAGCCAAGCTACAGGCGTTTATACGCTTAAAGTAGCAACGGCGAAAGGCTCTGCTACCAAACAAATCGTATTGAGCAAATAATTTTAATGCGATAAATTAAACAAAAAAGCCGCACCCAATTATTAGAGTGCGGCTTTTTTGTTTTTGTGTATTCTCTTTATTACACTTGCTATAGTTAATTTTATTTTAAACCAAACTTTTAAAATCATGAGAACATATTTACGATGCTCTGGCAGTTGTATGTTTAGACTTTTAGTTTGTCTAAACATTTTATTAGGTATCCCTTTTATCGCTTTAGGACAAGAGTCTTTTTTTCGTTGGGGCGAAAACAGTATTCAAAGTGATATTCCCTCAAATCTAACAGTAGCTAATACGGCATCTCTTCATGCTGGCTATTTTCACTCGGCCGCTATTAAAAAAGATAGTACTTTATTTGTTTGGGGATCTTCGGGTACTCATATCACTGGCCCTAACGGAATGAAAGTGATAGATGTTACTTTAGGACGACCATTTACAACTATTATAAAACCTGATAGTACTGTTGCTGCTTGGGGTGATAATTTATATGGGCAATGTAATGTTCCTCAAAATTTAACAAAAGTAATAAAAATAGATGCGGGTTGGTATCATACACTGGCTCTAAGAGCAGATAGTACAGTGGTTGCTTGGGGTGATAATTTTTTTGGACAATGCAATGTTCCTGCTGGCTTACATAGCGTAATTGCCGTTTCTGCGGGAGCAAAAGCCTCATATGCAGTTAAGGCTGATGGAAGTGTAGTGGCTTGGGGAAATGGCGATAATGGCCAATTAAATATTCCAGCGAGTGCAGTAGGAGTTACTGATATTTCAGCTGGGGATTTTAGCGTAATAGCACTAAAATCGGATGGCACTGTTGTTCATTGGGGAACTATGATCACTAATGTATCCATGCCTTCTAATTTGAATGATATTGTAGCTATTTCAGCAGGATCATTTCATTATACAGTACAGCGAGCAAATGGAAATATTGTTAGTTGGGGGCAAAGTACTTTTTTGGAGGCACCTGCTCCAAGTGGTTTAGTCGCAATTCAATTTTCTGCAGGATACCATTATAATTTAGCAATAGGCCACATTGATAATCTGACATCTCTCAAGTCTATTTCGGAATTTAACGTTTCCGTTTATCCCGTTCCAAGTACAGGTATGGTGAATGTTGAGATAGCAGATTTGGAAGAGTCGGCAGCATACGAAGTGTATAATGTGTATGGCCAAAAAGTGGCTGCTGGTACACTTGCCAACTCGTCTAACGTGTTAGATTTAAGCAAACAAGCTACAGGCGTTTATACGCTCAAAGTAGTAACAGCGAAAGGTTCAGCTACCAAACAAATCGTATTGAATAAATAATTTTAATGCGATAGATTTAATAAAAAGAACCGCCCAACTTATGTTTAAGTTGGGCGGTTCTTTTATTTTTCGCGGGTCGGAAACTGCTTTTTGTGCATCAACTCGCCGAGTCGGGAAAGAATCGTGAGTTTGCCGCCGTAGGTTTCTTGCAGCAGTTCGGGCGTGAACACTTGTTCGGTTTTGCCCGAAGCCACCAGCCGCATATTGAGCAGTATTATCCAATCAAAATACTCGGAAGCCGTTTGCAAATCGTGGTGTACGACTACTACGGTTTTGCCCGCATCGCGCATTTGTTTGAGCAGTTCGATAATGGCCGCTTCAGTGGCCATGTCCACGCCTGCAAAGGGTTCGTCCATGAAATAAATATCTGCGTCTTGTGCCAAAGCACGTGCCAGAAATACGCGTTGTTGTTGGCCGCCAGAGAGTTGTGAAATCTGACGATTGGCAAAGCCTTCCATGCCTACTTTTTGCAGGCAACTAATCGCAATTTCTCGTTCTTGGCTGCTGGGGCGTTTGAAAAAGCCCAATTTCCCGTACAAACCCATCAGAACCACGTCCAGTGCGGAGGCCGGGAAATCCCAGTCCACCGACTCGCGTTGCGGCACATAGCTAATTTTGGCGCGTACTTTATCCAGTTCACGCCCAAAGAGTTTGACATAGCCGCTACTAATCGGAATAAGCCCCATTGCCGCCTTAATCAGGGTTGATTTGCCCGCGCCATTTGGCCCGATGATGCCCGCCAAAATGCCTTTGGGCAACGACAAATCCACGTCCCAAAGTACAGGTTTGCGGTTGTAACTGACGGTCAGGTCATGGATTTCGATTACTGGATTTTCGGCTTGAACTATCATAGAAGTAACTACACAAGGATAATGTTTTTTCCAAAATAAACATCATTTAATAAAAATGCAAAATGTAGCAATATTTAATTTGTTGTTTTTTGGGATAATTCAAGTAAATATTTGTGATTTAATTGTTGTTAAAATAATAATTATTGAGTGTTTTATTGTTTCAAAAAAGTAAAAATAATAGTTGCTACTGGCGTGTATATTGTGTCTTTTTTTAGTGCAAATGGTTTTCATATAAACATTTTTTGTAATGTTATATCAAATTATATTACATCATTTCTGTCGAAAATTTTATCACACTATCAGGTGTAATATGTAAATATTGTTTTTTGTTATATGCTTAAAATCAATATATAAGAGATTTTACTTGTCTATTTAAAGACTCATTTCGCCGATATAAACTTGTATTTTGTCGAATTTATTGAATGAAGAGAATCGTATAGTTTACTATTACTCATCTACTAAAGAAAGTAAAAGTTATTTAAACAAATAACACCTCTACAAAAAGATACTTTCTACACTAAATAAATGCAAAATACAATGAAAACATTAGTTGCAAATCCACTCAAAATTATTTTTTTGTTTTTGTGTATCAGCACGCTGATGAGCACCCAAATAAAAGCCCAAACCGCTCCAGGTGGCGTCGGATTGGGCGACGGTACGTCGGCTTTGCGGCTTTGGCTCAAAGCAGATGCGGGTGTAACGGGCACGCCTGTGGCGCAATGGAACGACCAAAGCGGACGCGGCAATCACCTTACGCAAAGTTCGGCCTCCAACAAACCCGCCCTAACGGCCAACGCGCTGAACGGTTTTCCTGCGCTTACGTTTGATAACAATGATTACCTTTCGCTCAATAGCGTGCTGGGTAGCGAACTTTTTGATAACGACAGCGCAACCATTTTCTTTGTCAAACGCTCTACGGGCGGCATCGTGTGGTTTACGTGGGAGTCGGTGTCTTCCAATCGTTTTGGCTTTGAGCTGAGCAGCGGCAACACGCGTTTTGATTGCCCGAATCCGACCAGCGGACAAGGCCAATTGGTCGATACGGTGGCCATGCTCAATCGCTGGCGACAAGTAACCGCCCTCAAACAAAGCACAGTTCAAAGCATTTATCTAAAAAATGTACTGAAATCTACGTTTACGTATTCTCCCGCACTGACGCTTACCACGACGGCCACAGGTAATTTGGTGGTAGGCAAATATCAGGGTGGCGCGTTGAGTTGGACGGGCGATATTGCCGAAATTATTTTGTACAAAACCGCCCTTAATCCCGCGCAACGCAGCATTGTAGAAAATTACTTGAAAGCCAAATACAACTTGCCCGTAGATGGCGCAAATTATTATCAGGGCTACGCCGCTACTTACATTAAAGACATTGTGGGGATTGGTTCTACGTCGTCCACACTCAAACAAGCCGCCACACAAACTACTTCGGGCGGATTGTGGCTTTCGGAAGCTAACAGCAGCCTGACGGGAACGGCTTTTTTGATGGCTGGACACAACGGGGCAAGTACTGCTGATGCGGTTACGGATTTGCCGACAGGTTTTACGAATCACTGGACGCGCGATTGGTATTTGCGCAAAACCAACAGCCTCGACGCACAAATTACGTTTGATTTTGGAGATGCTGGCCGCGCTGCCCCCACTTCGGCAGATGGTTACGCGTTGTTTTATAGAAATGCTACGACAGGCGCGTATTCTGTCGTGAATACATCAGGCACGGTGCTACAAAATGGCGACCAAATTTCGTTTACCGTACCCAATACTTTTTTGCAAAATGGTTATTATACAATAGGTTATAGCGCGATTCCTGCCCAAACTTTTTATAGTTATAATGGCAATTGTGCGGGAGCAGGTTGTAATTTTAATGTGGCTGCCAACTGGACTACCGACCCGTCGGGGACTACGTGGGTAAATGCGAATAACATTGCGCCGCGCCCCATCGACAATATTGTGATTTTGGCAGGCCACAAAGTAAACGTAACGGCTAACAATCAAGCCAAAGCCAATAATTTGTCTTTGTTGGGTACGTTGGATATGTCCACGTTCAATGGCGGTAGTTTTACGACGGTTTCGGGACAAGGTTTGCTCCGTATTGCGAGCACTAATTTTATTTCTTACAATACAATGCCTTTGCTCAATAGCGGCGGCGGTACGGTGGAATATTATGGCGCAAGTGCTTTTAATGTGCCAAATCTTTCAGGCACAGACCGTTATTATAACATTGTTTTTAGTGGCGCAGGCATCAAAACGCTACAAGATAGTTTGGTGGTAAGTGGCGATTTGACCATTCAGACGGGCGCGACATTGGCCGCCGTTGCCAACAAGATTACGCTCAACCAAGGCAATTGGGCGAACAATAGCGGCACTTATACGGCCAACACCGCCACGCGTGTTTCTTTTACGGGCACGGCCACCCAAACCATTACGGGAGCAACTAATTTTAAATTACTCAACATTACTTCTACGGCTAAAGTCCTGATGGCTTCGGCCAGTATCAATGCCGACACGTTAGGGGTTTTTGGTCAATTGGATTTGAGTACAACGCCTTCGCACGCTTTTGGGCGTATTCGCGGGTCGGGTTTGTTGCGTTCGGAAGGCGACAACTGGACGATAGGCGACCATATCGGCAGTTTTACACGTAGCGGTGGCGGTACGGCAGAATATTACGGCGCAGGCAGTTATTTACTGTCGGCTTCTGTGAATAATTTTAACCACCTGACCGTAACGGGCGGCGGCACCAAAACTATGCAAACGGGGATTGTGGTGAATGGCGATTTGACCATCGGCGCAAATACTTCGTTCAGTGATGCAGGCGTAGATTTGAACGACATTGTTTTGTATGGAAATTGGGTGAATAATGGCACATACAACGCCACGCAAAACGAAGTTACTTTTAAAAATGCGGCTACTAACCAGACGGTTACAGGCATTACGACTTTCCATTCTTTGACGCTGGACATGGCCGCAGGCCGCAGCGTTACGCTTTCTGCTAACACAGACGTAAGGGTAAACGCGAATCTTTCACTTAAAAACGGGAAAATCGTGTTGTCGGATAATACCTTGCGCCTGAGCGATGGTGCGGGCTTTGTCGTGCCTGTGGGTGGTTTTGACAATACGCGCATGATTCAGCAAGACGGTACGAATGGTAGCGGTAGTTTGCTGATCAAAGAAGGGGCAGACATGGCTGAGTTTCAGAGTCTTTTGTTGCCAATCGGTACGAACTCGGATTATACGCCTGTTTCGTTGAGTAGTGTGTCGGGTAGCGTGTCGGGTACGGCTACGATTGCCTTCAAATCTATTCCGTTTGCTTCGGCTGCGCCTAATATTCTCAAACGTTATTGGCGAATCGAAACGACGGGTTTGAGTGGTGTAACCGATGCCATGCTGGATTTTTATTTTGTTTCTACGGATTTGAACGGCAGCCCAACGGTTGTCAATAGGGTAGAAGATGGCATTTCCAACACCGTAACAGGTTCTTATTACAATTTGGCGGGTTTGCGTTTTGGGGTGAGTGGTTCGGGTAATAATTATCTGACACAAGACTGGCGTTTGGGTAGCAGTTTGGTAATTCCCAAAACCTATTACACCTATGGTGCGGGTGGCAATTGGAGCGGTGCAACCACTTGGACAACAGACATTACGGGTCAGGATTTGGTAGAACCACCTGCCGCAGGCCCAACCATTCAGGACGTTGGGGTAATTCTCAACGGCGGCGCAGTAAACATGGACGTAAACAATGCTCGTATCACATCGCTTACGATTTTGGAAGGTGGTTCGTTGGATATTAACACAACTACTGGCCACAATTTCGGGACGGTTTCGGGGCAAGGTTTGATAAAAACCGTTTCTACCACATTGCCGACGGCTACTTACACCTCGTTTTTGTCGGCTAATGGCGGTACGGTGGAATACGATGCCACCACTTCATTCAACTTGTCGGGGCTGTATCCTTCTTATAAAAACTTGATTATCAATTCGGCCAATGCCACAGATACCGTGTCGGTGGCAACGGGTGTTTTTGCTTCGGACAGTTTGGTTTTGTATGGAAATTTGACAGTTCAGCGAGGAATCGTCAGACTTAATACTTCTTCCGCTGCTGCTGGTAATACGGTGGTGCTCAATGTAATGGGAGATGCAAGCATTGCGGCTTCGGCGCAATTGCGTGTAGGCAATCGCCGCACATTAGGCGCGTACAACAGCCTAAGCGGTGGCCTGAATGCTTCTACTGTTCCGACTTGGCGTTATCATTTCTTGCATAATAGAATGTATGTGGGCGGCAATTTTACCAATAGCGGCATTGTGCGGTTTAGTAATTTGGCGCAACCTGTGTATGACCGCAACGACTCGACGGGTGCGGCAGTGCTTTGGTTCAAGGGCGCGGCCAACAATACCATGCAACTCAACAATACAACCGACCTTTACAACCTTATCATTGACAAAGGAACGGACAGAACCTTTTTACTAACGCTCAATTCTGCCGATAGTACTTATTTGCGCCTTTTCGGACGCAACGAATGCGGCAACGCAGGCGGCGGCAACAATCCCGAAATGCGTAAAGCCCTTTGGATTCGTAACGGAACACTTAAACTCACGGGCAGTATTTCCATTCCAACCCTCACGGAAGGCACAGGTGGCGGCAATCCTAACTCAGATTTTTATATTCCAGCCAATGGCGCGTTGTGGATTGCCGACGACAACGTAAGAATTTATAATACAATAGATTCCTATGCGCAATCCAATGTAGGTGGCCTTACGGGTACGATGGTTTCGACGGCTTTGACGGGTGGTGCGCAATCTTTTTCAATTTATGGTTTGTTCCGCATTACAGCAGGCAAATTTGAGTCGCGCAATTGCGGCGGTTTTATTTTCTGGAGCAATGCCGACGGTATCATTCAGATAGAAGGCGGAACGGTTATTGCTTCGCAGTTGCGCAGCGCGGGCAGTTCGGGTGGTAAATGTTCGTTCCTGATGAGTGGCGGACAACTTTCGCTCAAAGGTCGCGGTTATGGCGGCAGCGGTACGCAAAGTTTGTTTGGTACGTTTAGTATTTCGCAGGCCAACAACGTGTTTAATATGTCGGGTGGCCGCATCACGATTACCGATGTAATTGGTTCGGGTAATAGCTTTATTCCGTCGGGTGGTACTATTCCCAGTGCCAATGCTTTTGAGGTACAATCTACGGTGGACAATTACAGCGTAACAGGCGGTACGGTGGACATTTGGGTAAAATCTAATTCAGGAAATTATAACTACGAAATAGGCAGTACCGCCCCGATTTACAATTTGATTTTGACTAAAACAGATGCCAGCCCAACGGTTTCTGCACGCAACATTTACGCGCCGTTGGTGGTGAGCAACGACTTTACACTAAGTTCTTCGTTGGGTTCTGCTTTCGAATTTCAGACCATACGCACCAACGTAAGTGTAGCTAATAATTTTTCGTTGGGGGCTAATGTGCTTTACGTGCCAGACAGTACCAATTATCTGACTTTCAACGGAACAGGCAATACCCAAACGGCGACTTTGAACGGAACGCTTAAGCCTGCTTTGTATAATTTGGCTATTAATAATCCGAATGGCACTGTGAATTTGGCGGGCAGCTTGGCCACAGTGCCCGTTCTCAATCGCTTGCAACTGCTGGCGGGCACGCTCAACGACGGCGGAAAAACAATACAAGCAATCGGTAACGTAACCAACAACGCAACCCATACGGGTACGGGACAAGTAAAACTTAATTCGGCAGCCGTGCAAACTACTACGGTTACGGCGCAAGGTTCGGGTTATACGAGTGTGCCAACGGTTACCGTTTCGGGCGGCGGCGGGGCTGGAGCTACGGCGCAGGCTTATTTGTCTTTGTCCACGATTACGATTACCAATGGCGGTTCTAATTATGCTTCTACGCCTACTGTCATCATTGGCGGCAAAGGCTATGGCGCATCGGCTACGGCGGTGATCTCTGGCGGTGTGATTACGGCCATCAATATTACTAATGTCGGTTACGGTTATGAAGGTTTGGCTACTATTTCGCTTTCGGGCGGTACGCAAACTTCCCCTGCAACGGTGGCAGCTACTTTTAGCGTTACCATGAAAGTTTCTGAAGTTCGGATTACCAATGCGGGCAGTGGTTATACTTCCGCCCCGACGCTGACTTTTTCGGGTGGCGCGGGTACAGGTGCAGCCGCAACAACGACTATTGGCGGTGCGCAAGTGATTGCGGGTAGCGGTTCGGGTATTTTTGCGAATCTAAATATTGACAATAATAGCGGCGCAACACTTACGGCCAACGAAGCTGTAACGGGTACGCTCACGCTTACTAATGGGGTTTTGAACATTCAGCAATACGGTTTGGATTTGGGAAGCAATGCCGCCATTAGTGTAAGCAGCCCAAGCACCAGCCGCATGATAAAAACGAATGGGCAAGTTTCAGACGTTGGGATTACCAAAACGTTTACGTCTGCGACAGGTACGTTTGTGTTTCCTGTGGGTTCGGCCACGTATTACACGCCTGCCGTTGTGCAAGTGCTCAGTGCCAGCAACTACGGGGCTATTAACCTCAAACCCGTAAACGATTTTAATCCGTTTTTGGCCAGTGGCAATGCCTTGAAATATTATTGGAAACTCAATTCCACAGGCTTTACGGGAAGCAAATCTTTGCGTTACAAATTCAAATATACAGGCCTGACCATCAATGGAACAGAGGCGAGTTATATACCAGGTTATTTTGATGTAACCTCAAGTCTTAACTGGACAAACGAATCGGTTTCGGATATGAATACGGCCGCCGATACGATTCGCTTTGATGGAACGGGTAGCGGCGTAAACTACATTAACGGCGATTATACGGCAGGCCAAGTAGATGCGTTCCAATCGACGGTGGCATTTTATAGCCGTACCAGTGGCGATTGGAACAGCCCAAGCAGTTGGTCAACCGTGTCGCATACGGGAGCCGCCGCCACTACAACGCCAAGCGTAGGCAATCCCGTGTTTGTGGGCAATGGCCATACCATTACACTCACCGCCAACAACAAAGCCTGCGGCGCACTCAAAATAGAGTCGGGCGGCGTGGTGGACATTGGTACAAGTACAGGCCATAATTTTGGGGCTTTGTTTGGAGAAAAAATTATTGGTAGCGGATTGATGCGCATTTCGTCGGCAACGGCAACGGCGGAGTTTCCGCGTGGTGATTTTGGTCAATTCTTGGCTTGTGGCGGCGGCAGTGTCGAATATTATACCACAGGCGCACAAGATTTCTTGATTCCGTCGCTTTCGGCAAGTTCAGGTTCTTTGGCCAGTTACAATTATTTGATAATCAATGCGGCGGCAAGTCGTGGCATCACATTGCCCAACACCAATTTGAGCATTTGCAAGGATTTGACGGCCAAAGGCGCGGGTACGGCCTACATCAGTGCAAACACCAACGGCGATATTTCTGTAGGCAATAACCTGAAAATTACGGCAGGTACGTTGCAGTATCCGAGTGCCGTGAATCGTAGCATGTCGGTTACAAATAATGTAGCGGTTTCGGCTGGCGCAACTTTTAATGTAAACAATACGGGTTCGGCTACGCACGCCATGAGCATCGGCGGCAGCCTTTACAATGACGGTACTTTTGATATGTTTACGGCGGGCAGCTTGTGCAACACTACGTTCACGGGTGCGGCCAACGACAGCATTGCGGGTACGGGCAGCACTACCGATTTTGCACGCCTCACCCTCGACAAAGGCACGAGCCAAGCCAGTATTTTGGAAGTAAATGTGTCTAATATTTCAATTTCGGGTTCGCTTTCGGGCACAACCAAAGCCCTTACGCTCAACAACGGAACGTTTTATTTCAATACCAACAACGCAAGTAACGCCATCGCTTTTACCAACGATAATACGGCTTGGTTTATTCCAGCTACTGCGCAATTGTGGTTGAACAATGGTATTTTCCAAGTAACACAAAACAACGTTTCGGGCGGGATTCTTTTATCTGGAAAAATTAAAGTGTCGGGCGCGGCCACGCTCAATGTGGCCAATACAACGCCTTCGGGAAGTGTCGAGAATTACATCGAATATTCGGGCGCAGGCAATCCGTCTATTGAGATTTCGGGCGGTTCGCTTACGGTCGGTTCGCAAATTCGCCGCAACCCGAACGTACCAACGGGCAGTCTTAATTATACGCAATCGGGTGGTACCGTACGCATTGGCCACAACGTTTACGCTCCCCGAACAGGGCGCGGCGTGCTCGAAGTGCTCAATGCTGGTAGTAATTTTACCATGACGGCGGGAAGTTTGTATTTGCTTACGCCTCAGACTTCTACGCCAACTATTGCGGCGTTGTATCTGCAACCCGAAAATAGTTCGGTAACGGGCGGCACGATTTATTTGGGAAATAACACGACTGCTGTTACGCCAAGTGCTCGTACTTACCGCGTGAATGTTTCTATTCCTTTGTGGAATTTGGAGCTAGCCAACTCCATTACTTCAGACAGGCCAGACGCTTCTCTGGACGTGAACGGCCTGAATGTTCGCAACAATTTAATTCTTAACTATTCAACCAATCAACTTATAACCAATGGTTTGCCTGTTAATATTGGCGGCAATTTCACGAACAACGGCACGTACACGGCTGGCGGAAATCGCACGACCTTTGACGGAAATGTGGTTTCGCAAAGCCTAAACGGCACGTCTTACACTACATTTAATAAGCTCATCATCAACAATACAAACGTTTCGGGCGTGGTTTCGCCTGCTACCGTAGGTTTTACAATCACCGATACGCTTTCGTTGATGGCGGGCACATTGCACGACAACGGCCTTACGCTTACGGCTTTGGGCAATGTCTATAACGCGGCTGCGCATAGCAGCTCGGTGGCAGGCAACTTGGTGTTGGCCGCCGCCACACAGCAAAGTATCGGTGGTAATGGCAACGGCAAATTTGGTCGTCTTATCCTCAACAATACGGCAGGAGCTTTAATGACAGCCAGCCAAACCATTAACACCGAGCTTGCACTTACTGACGGGATTCTGGATATTCAGGAATTTACGCTTACCTTCAACGAATCGGCTACGGTGTCGGGCGTGTTCGGGCTTTCGCGCATGATTCGCACTACTGGCCAACTCTCGACGGGCGGCGTAACCAAAAAAGTAGCGGCTGGTGCTTTTGATTTTACGTTTCCGATAGGGGTTTCCAGCACTCCGAACAAATACACGCCTGCGCGTTTTGTGGCAACGGCCAACACTGCCGCAGGAAGTATAAATATTATACCTGTCAACGCCTCGCATCCGCTTACGGATATGTCTATTCTGAAAGAATTGGGCTTTTTCTGGCGCGTAACGGCTTCGGGCATGGCTAATTTATCGGTAAAAAACTTGTTTTACTACGACCAATCCGACGTAAAAGGCAATGAGTCGGCGTATGTGGCGGCGGTGCTTAGATCGGGTACGGTTTGGGGCTTTGGTACGACCACCACGGGAACGGTTAATGTTACAGACAATGAAATTCGTGTCGATGGTGGTTTCAATACTTCCAACGGCGGCGTAAACTACATTACAGGCGACTATACCACAGGCGAAAGTGATGAGTTTAAGGCGATTCAGACCTATATCAGTGCCCAAAATGGCAACTGGGACAACCCTAACACTTGGACAATTGCGCAAGTACCCCCGACGGGTGTGCCCGTAATTATTGATGCCAACCATACCGTAACCATTACGGCTAATGCGAAGCGCGTCAATAGTTTGGTGGTGCGTAGTAATGCGGTGTTGGCCTTAGGCACGACGGTGGGGCATAACTTCGGCACGGTGTCGGGTACGGGTACGATTCAATTGGGCTTGGGTACTTTCCCTGCGGGGAATTACGCAGCCTTTACCAGCGAAGGCGGCGGAACAGTCGAATATACGGGCAATGCTTATACATTACCGACCCAAAACGTTTATAATCATCTCAAGATTAGTTCTTCAGGAAATTTGATAATGCCAAACCGTGATTTGGTGCTCAACGGTAACTTTGTAATAGCTTCGGGTACTACCGTAAATACAGCTTACAACCGTAATATCAAGATTTCGGGCAACATACAAAGCGACGTAGCCAACGGTTATGCGCAAGGAACAGGCTCTATCACGATGGCGGGTAGTGGCGTGCAACTTATTAAAGGTTCGATGCCGCTTTCTATTAACCGATTTATTGTACAAAAAGCGTCGGGAGCGGTTTTGTTGCAACAAAAGTTGGTTATCCGTGACCGCATGACGTTTAGCAGCGGCAATATTATTACGGCCAATGATACTTTAGAGTTTTCGGCCAGTATTACCGTAAGCGGTGGCAATGCCAGCAGTTATGTAGTAACGGATGGTACGGGCGCACTCAAACGCCGACTGACTACATCAGGTGCTCCAATGGCTTTCCCCGTAGGTGATGCGGCTTATTTTACGCCGTTTAACTTCCGACTCAATTCAGGTACGCTCAATCAGTCCTTTGTTTCTGTCCGCGTTACAGACCAACCGCACGCACAACGCGGCGCAACTTCTTCGTATCTAATGCGTTATTGGACGCTCGAACCCCACAATATTTCGGGACTTGTCAATTATAATGTATCGTATTATTATGGGTATATGGAAGAAGCCGTAGGCGACAATACAAATTCTTTGTTCAAGCCTTACAAGTATTCGGGAGGCCTTTGGACTTCGGGCGGAACGCATACGCTTGCTGCCAAATCATGTACTTGGTCGTCAGTTACTTCCTTTAGCGACTTTACCGCGGGCATTGACATGGGCGCAGTCCCTTTGCCTGTTACCTTGTTGAGTTTTGATGCGGTGGCACAAGACAACCATACCGTACAACTCATCTGGCAAACCGCCGCCGAGATGAATAACAGCCATTTTGTAGTAGAACGCAGTGCAGACGGCAAAAACTTTGAGTACGTGGCCTCCGTCAAAGGCGCAGGCAATAGCAAAACGCTCTTGCATTATGGCCTTACAGACCACCAACCTTATACGGGACAAACCTCGTATTATCGCCTCAAACAAGTGGATTTTGATGGCCAATTCCATTACAGCCCTTTAGCGGCGGTTCATTTGTTGCATCACCCTGTTAGTTTGCAATGGGCTGTATTCCCCAATCCCGCTGACATAGCCGACGAGGTACTTGGCGACTTGTCCACTTACGAAGGCCAACAAGTGGTAGTGAAAGTAACAGACATTTTGGGCAAAGAGCATTTGCATCGCGATTTGTGGGTAGAGCCAGTTTCCGCAAGCAAAACCGTCTTATTCTTGGCCAAAGATTACCCAACAGGGATTTATACTTTGTCCATCACAGACCAAAACGGAAATACGGAAGTACAACGTTTGGTCGTAAAACAATAAATTAAATAAATAGTCTAGATTTGAATTGTATTGAAAATGAAAAACGCTTCTTCGATTGAGGAAGCGTTTTTTTATGGATTAGTAAAAGGAAGGTAAACTGGTTAAAATTGTGCTGATGCTTATTTAACAAATCTAAAATGGCCTTCGAGGTTCACGCTACTTCTTTGCCCTCTTGGGCTTTGTGCGTCGGCAAATGACCCAAATGCCGTTACTTGGCCTGCTTTTACATCAATTACCTGACTCACCGTAAAGCCTGTTTCCTCTATCCAATTCAAAAAGTACTGATGTTCGTTGAGCTTTTTCAAAAATACTTGCTCTGTGCCTTCTTCTACTTTCCCATCAGAAGAAGTCGTTTTCCAGTGCAACGTGCTATCCGTCAGATACGATACTTCCGCCTTAAATGTCGGATACTCCAATACGGCATTCTTTCCAACTAAACGGTAGTCTTCCCCTTGCCCGACAGAATCCGAAACGCTTGTACTGGCCGTACTTGTTTGCCCTTCATGCTTCGGCTGGCACGCCGCAAACAACCCCGCCACAGCGAAGCTTACTAATATTTTTTTCATGTTGTAAGGTTTAATTAGAAAAGATAATTAGTTATTTTTTTAAAGCATCAATACTTTCTTCCAACGTATTCAGTGGTGCATAACCTTGTTCTATAACAGTGAGTGCCCCATTCTTTTCTACGAGCATTGTCGGGTAAGCCTGCGCATATTGCGTCGCTTTCCTAAAGGTTTGAAGCGTACTTTGGCGTACTGCTTCCGAACCAAAGGCCTCTAAAAACGCTGCTTGCGAAATCCCTAAGCCATCACAAAGCGGAAGATAAGTAGCTGTCAAATTCAAATCTTTTCCATTATAATAACGTGCCTTTTGAACAGCTACCATAAAAGGAATACTTTGCGCTGGAGCTATTTTTTGCACCGCAACAATGGCTCTTGACGGTATTTCACTATCCAAGACGAGTTCTTTTTTCAGCAATTCCATGTAGGCTGTTCCAAACGTTGCGCCTGTTTTTTTCGCAATTGCCTCATCATGGCGCATAAAGTAATTAACCATCTGTGGAGATTGTTTCCGTACATTATCTCCCGCCCACATACCACCAGGAATTACTTCAAAATCAACCGTACTTTTATATTTTTCATACAGTTTTAAGACGTTATCTTCATTACCATAACACCAACCGCACAAAGGGTCCATCACATAAATTACTTTCATTCTTTTTGGTAAACTATTACGCTTTTGTGCCTTGCAGGTTACGCCATAAAGCCCCCAACAACACAAAAGACTTATCCATAAAACATATTTCATATTACTGCATGGCATCTACCACAGACTTACTGTCAACAAATTGTTCAAACGCCCTAATCTTACCGTCTCTCAACTGCCAAACATGGGTAGCACGAGCCGAAAAAGAAACATTGGTCGCCTTGTAAGTACCTTTATACGTCCCGATGGCAACTACTTTATCTTCACTGGACACATAAGTCTCCACTTCAAAACGAAAGTCTTGCCAGTCGCTATCCAAGCGGCTAAATACATGGGCTTGCACCGAGGACAAACCCACATACGTCCCCGCATACGGAAACCCTGCTGCTTCTGTCCAACGAATATCTTCCGCCGAATGAGCCGAAAGGGCTGCACCTTGTTCCGACGCGCTTGCCCCTTCGTAAGTACTTCGTATAATGGCTAAATTTGTCATAATCCTATCAGCCTTCAAACGTATTTAGTCCCAATTATTACTTGATGATACCGAATATTTGCCCGCTCCCGTAAAAAACAACGTTACCGAACCCAACAAATAAAGCATCAATAATTCATTCGCATAGCCTCCATGTTCGCTAATGCTAAATAATTCCTTGCTATGCACCATGCCAATGGCGACCACGCACGTAATCCCAAAAAACACGCTCGCTATACGGCTTCTCCAGCCCAACAATATCGCCAACGGCGCAATTACTTCACCGATATACACCGCATAACCAAACAAACCCATCGTTTCGGTCAGAAACGAAATACCATGAAGTACTTTCGCTACGCCATGAAACAACATCAAGCCTCCCAAGCTGATACGCAGCACTAACAATCCTAAATCTGTGTTCTTTTGCATTCTTTTTTTATTTAAATCAATGGTACAAAACTCTACATATCTACTTGTACAAAAATTGAACAAGTTCAATAAATGGTATATCTCCCCAAAAACAAACAGCATCAGCATTTAACTATTCGGTCGAGGCCGTGCCGCTTTCCGCCTTATTTTACTCAAAAACTCATGACTTATTCCCAGATAAGCTGCGATTTGTATGTTGGTAAGTCTTTGACCAAGAGAAGGATATTTTTCCATAAATTCCCAATAACGTTGTTCTGCTGTCTTGCTCATGTTATCAATGACGCGCCGTTGCAACGCAGTGTGTGTCTTTTGTGTCATTATCCTAAAAAGTTTTTCTACTATTGGATAATGTTCGTACGCAAAATCTTTATCTTTTTTACTAATAAGCCATATTTCGCTATCTTCAATGGCTTCTATAAACAATCGCGATGGTTCTTGATTCATAAAACTGTCTATATCCGTAATCCACCAGTCTTCCATACCAAAATATAGAATCTGTTCCGTTCCTTTGGCATCAATATGATATACTTTAAAAAGCCCTTTAGTTACAAAGGCTTCAAACTTGCATACTTCGCCTTTTCGTAATAGAAATTCTTTTTTATGAATTTGTTGAAAGCTAAACAAATCACAAAATTGCTTTATATCAGCTGGCGAACTGGATATATGACGAGATATATTAAGAAAAAGAGCTTCTATCATGGCCTCTTGATGGGATTAACGCACCAACATAAAACACTTACTAAATAGTTTTGTTCATTATCTCTTTATTTCTCTTTTACCAAAGCGATATTACTGCGTACTTCTTTATAAATTATCTAGCATAACGGCATGAAAATCTAGCATAACGGCATGAAAATCTAGCATAACGGCATGAAAATCTAGCATAACGGCATGAAAATCTAGCATAACGGCATGAAAATCTAGCATAACGGCATGAAAATCTAGCATAACGGCATGAAAATCTAGCATAACGGCATGAAAATCTAGCATAACGGCATGAAAATCTAGCGCAACGGCATGAAAATCTAGCGCAACGGCATGAAAATCTAGCGCAACGGCATGAAAATCTAGCGCAACGGCATGAAAATCTAGCGCAACGGCATGAGTATCGGGCGCAACGGCATGAGTATCGGGCGCAACGGCATAAGAATTGGGCGCAACGGCATAAGAATCTGGCGCAACGGCATAAGAATCTGGCGCAACGGCATAAGAATCTGGCGCAATGGCATAAGAATCGGGCGCAATGGCATAAGAATCGGGCGCAATGGCATAAGTATCGGGCACAATGCCTTAGTAAATACGCATTGTTGTGTATTTCATTGAACTTTTCTCTGTAAAAACGTATTTTTGATGCCAATAATCAATCCCAAAACATCAAAACCATGACATTCGAGCAGTATTGCCAGTATTTCGAAACCATTATTAACAAACACAACGAAGAGCAAGCCGCTCCTTACGACAAACCCGAATACATCGACTATACACGCCTGAATTGGGCACGCATGACGCGCTGGCTCAAGACCGCGCACCTCACCGACGCGCTCAAAGCGGCCTTACACAACATCAAAACCCCGCAACACTGGATTATTATTACCGAACCATGGTGCGGCGATGCGGCGCATTGCGTTCCGTTTTTGCATTTGGCCAGCCAACAAAACCCATTGATTGCGGTTACTTATGAGTTGCGCGATGCCGAGCCGTTCCGCATCAACGATTATCTTACGCGCGGCGGCAAAGCAATTCCAAAACTCATCGTTAAGGATGCGCACGGCCACGATCTAACGACATGGGGGCCACGTCCTGCCGCTTGCCAAGTCGTTTACGACGCACTCAAAGCCGAAAATGCCGATTTCGAACGCGTCAAAACAGAAATACAGATGTGGTACAACCACAACAAAGGCGTTGATATTCAACAAGAACTCACAGACCTGTTTAATAAATAATTGATAGTTCATTACCAATAAAAAATCCCTCCCCATCGTAGCAATGAGGAGGGATTTTTGAGTTTTAATCAATAAAATATTTAGACCAAACCTTCGCGCAAAAGGTCGTGCAAATGCACAAATCCAGCCAGTTGCCCGTCTCGCAACACCACCAACTGCGTAATGTTGTAATGTTGCATTTGTTCTAAGGCTTTCACGGCGTACTCATCGGCTTCGATGGTTTTGGGAGTCGTGTTCATTAGGTCGGTTGCCTTAATTCCCGAAAGGTCAGTATGTCTGTTGAGCATACGACGAATGTCGCCATCGGTAATAATTCCCAACAATTTACTGTCCGTATCCACGACCGCTGTCGCGCCCAAACGTTTGGACGTTATTTCCATAATGATTTCTGAAACAGTGGCCTGTGGGTTTACGGTCGGCAAATCATGCTGCCCAAAAAGGTCGGCCACGCGCAAATACAGGCGTTTGCCAAGCGTTCCGCCTGGGTGATAACGTGCAAAATCTTCGCTGGTGAAGTTGCGAGCCTCCAACAAACAAACCGCTAAGGCATCGCCTAATGCTAAAGCGGTGGTTGTGCTGGTCGTGGGGGCAAGATTGAGCGGGCAAGCTTCAGAATCTACGCTGGCATCCAAAATAAAGTCAGATTGTTGTGCCAAATAAGAATTTTTGTTGCCTACCAACGCCGCCATTTGTACGCCTGTGCGTTTGAGCAAAGGCACTAACATTTTGATTTCGGGTGTATTGCCGCTTTTGGAAATGGCAATGACAAAATCATTGGCCTGAATCATGCCCAAATCGCCGTGAATAGCGTCGGCAGCGTGCATGAAAAGGGCAGGAGTACCCGTAGAATTGAGGGTTGCAACGATTTTTTGGGCGATAATGGCACTTTTGCCAATTCCTGTAATGACAACTCGCCCCGCACAATCCAAAATAGCTTCGACACAAGCCTCAAAATCACTGTCTTGAAGCAAAGATGCTAATTGCAACACGGCTTCTGCTTCTTTTTTTAAAACATTTGTTGCAATCTTGTGAATATTTATTTGTAGTTTCAATGTTAGAATGAGTTAGGGGGAACAAATTGTTTCGTAAGTAAGATTTTATATACAAGTAATAGTATTTTTTGTCGAGTAATTTATTATCTTTGGTTCATTACAGAAAACCACAAGGAAAACTACAAAACATAACGCACCGTCAGCAAAGTATATGTAATGAAATTTTCAAATCGGATTTGGCCGAAACCTATTCTTGGGCGTAAATTTACACAAAATATACAGCTAACAACCGTTTTTTTAATCAACGACATCTATTAGTTCACAATGATATTAGAAGAACCCATCACCACCGAACGACTAAAAAACAAATTACGTGAAGTATTTGGTTATAATCAGTTTCGTGGCGAGCAAGAAGCCATTATCAAACATATTTTAGAGGGAAGAAATACTTTTGTGATAATGCCCACTGGGGCTGGCAAGTCGCTTTGTTATCAATTGCCTGCGCTCATGTGTACGGGGACGGCCATTGTCATTTCGCCGCTTATTGCGCTGATGAAAAATCAGGTTGACCAACTCAATGCCGTTGGTGTAAACGCTCAATTCCTGAACTCTACGCTTTCTAAAGGCGAGATGAACAAGGTAAAAAAAGAAGTGTTGAGCGGAGAAGTAAAGCTGCTGTATGTTGCCCCTGAGTCACTTACTAAAGAAGAAAATATTGCCTTTTTGCAGAAAGCGAATATTTCGCTGGTGGCCATCGACGAGGCGCACTGTATTTCGGAATGGGGACACGATTTCCGCCCCGAATACCGCAAAATCAAAAATATCGTGGACATGCTCGGTAATTTGCCTGTCGTAGCCCTTACCGCAACGGCTACGCCCAAAGTGCAAATTGATATTCAGAAAAACTTGCAGATGGAAGAGGCGGCAGTGTTTAAGTCATCGTTCAACCGCAAGAATTTACTTTACGAGGTTCGCCCCAAAGTCAATAGCAAAAAGCAGCTTATCAAGTTCGTGAAAGCCAACAAAGGCAAATCAGGCATTGTGTATTGTTTGAGCCGCAAAAAAGTAGAAGAAATCGCTGAACTTTTGCGCGTGAACGATGTAAGAGCTTTGCCATATCATGCGGGTTTGGACGCGTCCGTGCGCATGAACAATCAAGATTCGTTCCTTAACGAGCAAGCCGAGGTAATTGTGGCTACTATCGCTTTCGGAATGGGCATTGATAAGCCCGATGTGCGTTTTGTGATTCACTACGACGCGCCAAAATCGTTGGAAGGTTATTATCAAGAAACGGGTCGTGCGGGTCGCGATGGGCTGGAAGGTACTTGTATCATGTTTTACAGCTACGACGACATCCTAAAATTAGAAAAATTCAATAAAGATAAATCCGTAACAGAGCGCGACAACGCCCGCAATTTGTTGCAAGAAATGGCTGATTATGCAGACTCTTCGGTTTGTCGTCGCCGCCAATTGCTGCATTATTTTGGGGAAATGCTCGACAAAGATTGTGGTTTTTGCGATAACTGCCTTAAACCCAAAGAGAAATACACGGTAGAAGATGAAGTGGTAATGGCACTCAATGCCGTTGTGCAAACCGACGAACGCTTTGGTATTGACCACTTGTGCGACGTACTGACAGGTACTGAAAATGACTACGTGAAAAGCTACAATCACAACCAATTGCCGATTTTTGGCAAAGGTGCAGAACATGAGACAAAATACTGGTATTCGTTGCTGCGCCAAGTGATGTTGTATGATTTTCTGGAAAAAGACATCGACAATTACGGAATATTGAGACTTTCGGACAAAGGTCGTGCGTATTTGGCCGCGCCGTACATGGTAACACTTTCCAAAGACCACGAGTACTCGGACGAAGAAATGGAGGAAGAAGTAGAGGAAGACCGCAATAATTTGGCGGCCAAGTCTTACGACGAAGCCTTATTTGAGATGCTCAAAAACTTGCGTAAGCGCGTAGCCAAAGAGAAAAATTTGCCGCCTTACGTGATTTTCCAAGACCCATCTTTGGAAGAAATGGCCACCACGTACCCGATTACGGCGCAGGATTTGAGCCAAGTCAATGGCGTGGGAATGGGCAAAGTGAACAAATTTGGCAAGCCATTTATTGACCTGATTCAAAAATACATCGAAGAAAACGACATCGAAACGGCTTCGGAAGTAGTGATAAAGTCGGCGGTGAACAAGTCCAAAACCAAGATTTTTGTGATTCAACAGATTGACCGACAGGTGGATTTGGAAGAAATTGCCGAGTTTCAGAATATGTCTATGCCCGAACTTATCGAAGAGATTGAACATATTTGTTATTCGGGAACGCGCCTTGATTTGAGCTACTACATCGACCAGATTTTGGACGAAGAACGTCAAGACGAAATTTTTGATTATTTCATGAATGCCGAAACCGACAGCATGAAAGTAGCCATGGATGAACTGGGGAGCGAATACTCAGAAGAAGAATTAAGGCTGATGCGAATACATTTCTTGTCGGAAGTAGCCAACTAAAATTTAAAATAAAAAAGGTGCTGAAATCAAAAGATTTAGCACCTTTTTTTTAACCGAGAGTACATAGAAATTTAATTTTAAAACCAATATATATTTTTATTTTTTGGTGAAAATTGTTGTAATTGCGACACTGAATACACCAAAAATCATTTTAATTTAAAACTCATATTTGAGATGAAGACAAAAGACGAAATTGTAGAAAACTGGTTGCCGCGTTATACGGGTATGGCACTCGACGAGTTTGGCGAATATATTTTACTTACCAACTTTGGAAATTATGTGGAGCTATTCGCCGAGAAATTTGGCGTGAGTATCACGGGTAAAGATAAGGCAATGCAAGCAGCTACCGCTCAAAACATAACCATCATTAACTTTGGTATGGGTAGCCCGATGGCCGCAACGGTTATGGATTTGCTCAGTGCCATTAAGCCTAAAGCAGTATTGTTTTTGGGTAAATGCGGTGGTTTGAAACGCAAAACACAAATTGGAGACTTGATTTTGCCGATTGCAGCGATTCGCGGCGATGGTACAAGCAACGATTATTTGCCGCCCGAAATTCCTGCTTTGCCTTCGTTCCGTTTGCAACGCGCCGTGTCGTCTATGATTAAAAAACACGAATTAGACTACTGGACAGGTACGGTTTATACCACCAACCGCCGCGTATGGGAACACGACGAAAAATTCAAAGATTATTTGCGCGAAATTCGTGCGATGGGTATTGATATGGAAACGGCTACAATTTTTGTGGTTGGTTTTATTAACGAAATTCCACACGGTGCATTGCTTTTGGTATCGGATAATCCAATGATTCCAGAAGGCGTAAAAACATCGGAAAGCGACAAAAAAGTAACTTCTGGTTTTGTGCAAAAACACTTAGAAATTGGCATTGATTCGTTGAAAGAATTAGCTAATTCGGGCGAGTCTGTGAAGCACTTACGTTTTGAATAACAGCCATTTTAGTTAAAAAAACAATAAAAAAATCCCCCAGCAAATCAGTATTGTTGGGGGATTTTTATTGTTGTATTGAAGTTGTTTTATTTGCCGTTGTGTTGCGGTGCTTTTACGATTTTAATTTCCACTTTACGGTCTTTTTGTTTGTCGGTATCAGACTTGATTTTGCCTTCGCGGAGCAATTGTCCAAAGCCTTTGGCTACCACTCTACGGCGCAAAACGCCTTTGCCTGTCATGTATTTTAGCACTTCTTTGGCACGGCGATTCGATAATTTAAGGTTGTAATCTTTATTGCCGTCTGAATCCGCATAACCATCTACTTCTACGGCTACGCTCGGATATTCTTTCAACTGCGCAATTACTTTATCCAAAGCAGCATAATATTCGGCTTTCAAATCAGCTTTATCCGAATCGAAGTAAATGCGTGTAACGGCCTTGTAAACAGCTGCTTCAGGTTGTTTGCCTTCCAACATTACAGGGCGATTTTTGTGCAAATCTGCCGAGTCAGTATAAAGGACAGGGGCTGTATAAATCGTGTCGTTGCCTACGATCATTGGCACGAGCTTGTCTTTTTCGTCAAAGAAAAATGTAGCCGTAACGGGCGGCTCGGCAATGGCCGAATCTTTGAAATTCACTTTATCCAAAGGATTTACTTTAAACATCAAATCCAAAAGATATTCAAATGCAGTGCTATCGCTGGCTGCAATTACGTTGTCCATCAAATCGTACACATCTAAGCTATCGCGCACCAACATCGCTTCGTTAGCCATGCGCGGCGTAACCTTGATTTTCTCCGAACCGCCGTTTGGATTTACGTCTTTGAAGGCGTTTTGTACGGTAACTTGCTGACCTACCACCACATCAAACTGTTTTACAGGTTTTAAGTGGATTTGTTGGTAAAGCTCATGGAAATACGTTTGGTCTGGAATATTGATGTTAATCGTGTGTGGTACATAACCTTTTGCTTCCACGATCATATCATAATTTTTGCCAGGAGGGAAGATAATCAAGTAGTTACCTGTTTTGCGGTCTGGGTGATAAACCCCTTTTACCAATTGCTTGGTTGCTTTGTCAATTACTTTGATTTTGGTCGGAACGGGCTTGAGCGAGTCGCCAGCCAACACGCGACCTTTAACGAGTGTCAGCGGAACTACGTCTTGTTCTTCAGGAATACCCAAGAAATAAATGTCTTGGCCGCCAAATCCGCCTGGGCGGTCGGAAGAGAAATAGCCTTTTTTGCCGTCGGGCGACACTACAAAGAAATTGTCGTTGTAAGTGCTATTGATGGGATAGCCCATATTGGTTGGCTTCGTGAATTTGCCATTGACCATAATGGTTTTGAAAATATCGTCATTGCCCATTGAGTTGTGGCCGCTCGAATGGAAATACAATGTTTTTTTGTCTGGGTGAATAAATGGAGCTTCTTCGTCGTACTTGGTGTTTACTTCTGCGCCTAAGTTTATGGGATTTGCCCAACGACCATTTTTGTCTTTTTCTATTTTGTAAAGATCTTGTCCGCCGAAGCCGCCAGCACGATTACTTGAGAAATACAAAACTTGCTCATCTGAGCTAAGACTGCCGCTGTTTTCTAGGCCAGCCGAATTAATTTTAGATTCAAAGGCACGCAAGTTCACTACTTTATTGTCGTCAATGTCGCCGATATAGAGGTCTCCACCGCCGTTGGTCGCGCCTACAAACAAAATGATTTTTTGTGCATCGGGCGTAAGTGCCACAGAAGCAACATTATAATCACAACCTTCTAAGCGTTTGGGGCTTGTCCAAGTTGTACTGCCGCTCTCTTTGCGTGCATATAAAATACATTCAGCTTCTCGACTTTCGCCAGATTTTGGGTCAATAACGTTGATAGGACGCAAAGTTGTATAAATCAACAAATCTTCTTCGCCATTGATGATAGGGCTGTATTCTGTGTACTTAGTGTTGATTTCAGAACCCATATTTTGGATAACAACCTCCAATGGTTTTTTCATCAATACCACACCACTACGACACATTTCTACTTGGCGGTAAATGGTTTTTAGTTCCGCCGAGTTTTTAGGTAAGATATTTTTGTATTTGGTATAAAGATTTATAGCCTCTTCAAAGCGATACGCTTTGTGATAAAGCTGCGCAAGGTCGCGGGGGAGCGTTGTGGGAATGTCTTCGCTGCGGCTTGGTAATGCAAATTCAAAATAAGGAATCCCTTTTACTTGTTCGTTGGGGTTGCTTGATTGGGCATAGCAATATCCCAAACCATAATTGACAAGCGTATCGGTAGGGTACTGCTTGTATAATTCGGTAAAAGAAGCGGCTGCTTGCTCGTATCTGGCCAAATTCATGTCCTGAATGGCTTTGTCTAATTTTTTTCTTGCAGGGCCATCGCCAATTTGTGCATAGAGGGTATGTGTTGCCAACCAAAAGGAAAGAAGTAGAAATGTAAATTTTTTAATCATAGCAAAAAAACATCGTTATTTGAAATATGCAATCGCCGAAATATATAATCTTTTGTTTAGAAATGGTAGAAAAAAGTCCAATATTTCAGTAGAAGTATTGAGTTTCGGCGTAATATTTTGGGCTGTTTATAAAAAAGCCTTCCTTCAAATTGTTGAGAAGGAAGGCTTTTGAATGAAATTTAGAATATATTATTTACCAGTCAAAATCATTTGTCGAGTAGCGACCCCTTCCGCAGACATTACTTTCAAAATGTATGCGCCTTGTGGATACGCACTCAAATCTAATTGTAACACGGCTTCTTGACTTACTACTTGCTCGCCTGACAGCACTTGTTTGCCTACACTATTGTAAACAACATAGTTCACAGCACCACTCAAGCCTGCTACATTAACTAGACCCGTCGTTGGATTTGGATAAACACTTAATTGTGCTAGCTCCTGACCCAAACGCGCAGCACCTGTCGTAAACGTACTGATAGAAGACCATTCGTTCCAATCTTCCGCCACTGGCAAACAAGCATTACGAACACGCCATTCATAAGTAGTATTTGGGGTAAGACCCGTTACGCGGGCAGCCAAAGTTGGCGCTCCATAACCTGTAGATTGATAGCCGTACCAAGTACTTGTACCCTGTACTCGGTAATGGATTTGGTACATGTAGGTATTGGTGGTGTAAGATGGCCAGTCAAATCGAACTGCTGTCGCACTTGGTGTTGCGGTAACAGTAAGTGGCGC